>SKRJ01000249.1 GCA_007118555.1 Anaerolineae bacterium
AGAGCCTGCAGGATGATGAGCTGACGCTCCTGGGACGCATCCACGACGCCCGGCAGGCGCAAGAGGCGGTTGCCGCCGCCAGGGCGGTCGGCCTGGCGAACGTGAGCCTGGACCTCATGTATAGCCTGCCGCAGCAAACCCTGGCGCGCTGGCAGGCAACCCTGGAGCAGGCCATCGCCCTGGCGCCGGAACATCTCTCCCTGTACGCCCTCACCGTGGAAGAGCGCACCCCCCTGGCGCGCCAGATCGCCCTGGGGGCGCTGCCCACCCCCGACGACGACCTGGCGGCGGACATGTACGAGTGGGCGCAAGAGAGGCTGGCCGCTGGCGGGTACGTCCAATACGAGATCTCGAACTGGGCGCGACGCTCCCCGGAAGACCGACCAGGCCAGCCGCCGGCCCTGGCCTGCCGACACAACCTGCACTATTGGCGCAACGATCCCTATCTGGGCCTGGGCGTCGCGGCCCATGGCCATGACGGGCAGCGCCGCTATGCCCACATCGACGACCCAGAGGAGTATTTGCGGCGGGTGGCGGCGGGCGAGAGCACGCTCGAGAGCAGCGAGGAGATCGGCCGGGACCAGGCCATGGACGAGACCATGATCATGGGTCTGCGTCTGGCCCAGGGCGTGACGAGGAAGCGTTTCCGGGGACGCTTTGGCGTCGAGATGCAGGACATGTATGCCGAGGCGCTGGATGCCCTGGCCGACACGGGCCTCTTGGACGTAGATGCGCGCGGCATCCGGTTGACGCCGCGCGCGTATCTGTTGGGGAACCGCGTGTTTGCCGAGTTTATGCGCGCAGGATCGTGAGCTTGGCCACGATCTGCTCGCGGATCTGCCCAAGACGCTCCTGCACAGCCTCATCGGCGCCCTCGCCCACCTGCTCCACATAGCGGTCATACATCTCGAGCAGTTCATCGTTCAGCAGGCCCCGATGGTCCTCCAACACCTGGTTCGACTCGTCGGGATACTGGGCCCGCAAGAGACGGCTGATCAGGCGTACATCCGGCGGGAGGGCCTCTTCGCGGACCTCGCGCGCCGCATCCAAAAGACGCAAGAGGCGCTCGGCCCGCTGGGTATTGTTGCGCTGGACGGCGGTCTGCTGCAGGCGCGCGAGCACCATAAAGAACACCTCGTCCAGCTCGTCGGCGTGCTCGCGGGCGGCGGATTGCAGATCCTCCGCCTCTAGCATGTCCATGATGAGCAGGCTGGCCCGATCCTCCGCCTCACGATAGCGCTGGCTCTGGCGATCCAGCATATCCAGCAGACGCTGCCGCAGGCGCTCCAGCTTTTGGGCGGCCTCTGTATCGCCCGCATCCTGGGCCTGGTCCAGGAGCTCGGTCAAGGCCTGGAAAAAGCCATAATCCAAAAAGGGCAGGGCCTGCTCGGCCACCCGCTCCCACTCTTCGTCGGACTCGATCTCCAGCAGTTGATCGATCAACTCTGCCGCCGTGGCCGCGCCGGGGGCTGACTGCGGCATCTCGGGCGCGGCATGCTCCACGAGCTTGTCGCGGAGATCGGCCAGGGCATTCTCGTCGTCCTCGCCCAACTGCTCGCCCTCCGCCTCAGCCAGCTCGGCGAGCATCAGATAGAACTCGTAGGTCAACGTGTCGCGATGCTCTTCCACCAGGTTGCCAAAGGCCTCCTCGTCGTCCTTGGCCTCGAGCAGCTCGTGAATCAGGCCCAGCCACTGACGCTGCTGTTGCAGCATCTCTTTGCTATAGCCCTCGGCCTCCAGAATCATCTCCAGCAGCCCGTTATAGGTGAGCACAGTCTTGGGCTGGAGAAAATAGCCCTTGCGTTCCTCGGCCGGCACGCTATTCATGACGGCGTTGACCAGGCTGCCGACGGTGCGCTCCTGCTCTTCGGAAGAGAGCCCCAGCTCGGCTGGCATATAGCTGACCAAGAGCTCTTTTTCGGGGTCATGATAGATCAGCGGCGCGCTGAGCATGCCGCCGGCGCCACACTCGGGGCACTGAGCGCGGTTGACCTCGCCGCGCAGGAACTGCTCCTTGAGCTCGGGCTCCTGCCCGACGTCGATGATGGTACGTACCTGCACCACAAAGGATGCCTCGCAATTGGGACAGCGCAAACGACTGGGAACGGGGGGAAAAGCCATCGGGCAACAACTCCTTGCGATAGGGTCAGGCGCGCTCGCGGCGGCTCGAGGCCAAGAGGGCCCGCTCCAGCAGGGCCTCCGGATGGGTCACAGTAACGGCCTCGACGTGGGCCGCATCCAGCCCGGCGGCGGCCGCCACAAGGCGCGCGAACTCGAAATCGATCAGATCAGACGGAGAGTGGGTATCGGTGTTCACCACCATGGCGGCGCCTGCCTCGATGCACACCCGGGCCACATGCCCGTTGCTGAGGCTGTGCCCCCGGCGGCTGGTCAGCTCGATGACGCAGCCTCGTTCGGCGGCCTTTCGAGCGTCTTCTGGCGTCAGCAGGCCCGGATGGGCCAGCAGGTCCACATCAGGCGACGCGATGGCGGCCCGGTTGGTGCCCGGCACCACCGGCTCGACGATAGTCTCGCCATGCACCACCACCAGGTCTGCGCCGAGCGTCTTGGCGCGCCGCGCCAGCGGGCCGATACTGTCCGGCGCCACGTGGGTCAGCTCGATGCCGATCAGGAGCTGGATGCCGAAATCGTCCCGCTGCTCCTCGCGCAGGCGCCGCAGGCAGGCGATGAGGTCATCCAGATTGCTGGCATCGGCATGATCGGTGATCGCCAACGCCCGATGGCCCAGGACTGCGGCCCGCCGAAGAAGCTCCGAGGGCAACAGAGCGCCATCGCTGTGGATGGTGTGCGTGTGAAAATCGATACGAAGATGCTTGATCATAACAGATCTAGTATAGCCACAGAACGAACCTTGTCAACGGTCCGGGAACGCGCACGATGCCGCACGAGCGCACGGTAGACAAGCGGAGCAGGCACGCAACAAAGTTGACACAGATACACGCAGGCCTGCCCATCCATTGACACTATCTGTCGGAAGGCTTTTTGTTTTACTATTTCATTCTTTTCCATTTTATTGTGTGGACTATATCTCCATGAAGCAAATGCCGGGGCTCTTGACAGACGCGCCCAAGGATGCTATCATGTTGGCAGTCGGGTCTGGAGACTGCTAATCCGTACTGCCAGAACAGGTTATTATGACACAAGAACAGCAGGGCATTGACGAGTTGACCTCGCGCCAGCGCGAGGTGTTACGGCTCTTGGTGCAAGAGTACGTGGCGTCGGCCGCGCCGGTGGGCTCTGGCACTCTGCTGCGTTTGGGCCATCTGGGTGTCAGTTCGGCCACCGTGCGCAACGAACTGGCGCGGCTCGAGGACCTGGGCTATGCCCAGCAATTGCATACTTCATCGGGACGCGTGCCCACGGTCAAGGGGTACCGCTACTATATCGAGCAATTGATGGAGAATATCGAGCTGCCGGCCCCCAGCCGGCGGATGATTCGGCATCAGTTTCATCAGATTCGCCTCAATATGGACCAGTGGCTCCAACTGACGGCCGCTGTGCTGGCCCATTCGACCCGCGCGGCCTCTCTGGTGACGGCGCCGCACGCCGCCCGGTCGCGTCTCAAGCATATCGAGTTGATCTCTACTCATGATACGCTCTTTTTGATGATCCTGGTCTTGCAGGATGGCCGGGTGTATCAGGAGATGATGGCCGTAGACGAGCCTGTGGATCAGGATCAGCTGCGGCAACTCTCCAACTGGATGAACGATCATTTCCGCAATCTGACCGTCCAAGAGCTGCGCAAGGCCTCCGAGCTCGAGCCGCCCGTCGTGGGCGTTTGGGCCTGGCGTGTGGTGCATTGGCTCACACAGCGTATGGAGGATGTGGACGCCCGTGCCATCGACGAGATCCACCACGCAGGCCTCACCAATGTGCTGGCGCAGCCCGAGTTTGAGGATGTATCCAGCTTTCGACAGCTCGTGGATATTATGGAGCAGCGCCAGCGCCTGGAGCTCATTCTGGCGCGCGCCCTGAGCACCAATGGCGTCCAGGTGATCATCGGCGGCGAGGGCCCCTTTGAGGGCATCTATGATGTCAGCCTGGTGCTCTCACCCTATGGCGCCCGCGACAAGGCCAGCGGCGTGCTCGGCATCGTCGGGCCCCGCCGCATGCCGTATGCGACCGCCGTATCCACCGTGAGATATGTAGCCAGACTGATGGGCAATCTGATCGAGGATGTGTATGGATCGCCCACAGTACAATGAAAAGGATCAACGGGAGTATAGGAACGGGACATGGTGAATGAAGATCAGGGGGCACAAGAGCCCCAAGAGGAGTCGACAGACCTTTCTCCCCATGAGGGAGAATCAAAAGAAACGGAGAGGGATCTGGAGCAGGAACTGGAACAGATGCGCAGCGAGATGGAGCACTGGCAGGATCGGTGCCTGCGCACCGCCGCCGAGCTGGCCAACTATCGCAAGCGCATCGAGCGCGAGCGCGAGCAGCAGCAACTGCGCATCAGGGGCGAGGTGATGCGGGGGTTGCTCCCCATCGCCGATGATTTCGACCTGGCACTGGAGAATGTGCCACCCGATTTCGAGACACTTCCCTGGGTACAGGGGCTTTTGTTGATTGCGGACAAGAT
>SKRJ01000303.1 GCA_007118555.1 Anaerolineae bacterium
CATTCTCGACCCAGGGCAGCATCGAATCCTGCTGGGCCTTGTTCCAGCGATGCACCTCGTCGACGAACAGGATCGTGCGCCGGCCGTACAGGTTGCGCCGCTCCCGGGCCTCGGCCACCACCTCGCGCAACTGGGCCACCCCCGCCAGCACGGCATTGAGGGTCACAAACTGGGAGTGGGTGGTGTTGGCGATGATGCGGGCCAGAGTCGTCTTGCCGGTGCCGGGCGGCCCGTAAAAGATCAGCGACGAGATCTGGTCGGCATGGATGGCGCGGCGCAGCAGCCTGCCCGGACCAACCACGTGCTCCTGGCCGACAAACTCGTCCAGGGTGCGCGGACGCATGCGAGCCGCCAGCGGCGCCTCGCGCTCCATCTGATCCTGGCGGGCCTTTTCGAACAAGTCCAATTCCTATTCCTCGCCATCTCTCTGCCGCTCGGTCCGGCCCCGCCGCTTCTGGTGGAACGCGCGTCGCAAAGCCCGCCAGACCCTGGCGATACCCTTGGCCTGCTCATCGGGCATGTCATGGGCGCTGTAGCGCGCCTCCACAAAGGCCTGGGTCAGCGCCTCGATCTCGGCGTGCGCCTCGGGCAACGCCTGTCGCAGCCGCTCACGGTACTCGTCGGGCGTGTCCGCCTCGCGACGCCCCAAGCCCTGGCGCGTCGCACGGTGCAGGGTCGACACGTAATAATACCGGATTCGCTCGCGGGGCGTTAATCGGCCCATGTGGGGATGCCACCACGTCGTCGCGGCCGCGCCCCGATCGCGCAGACGCGCCATGCCGGCGCGCAGCGAGCGGCCCCACGCCCCCAAGACGTCGCGCGCGCCGCCTCGCAGGCCACGCCACAGATCGAGGAACATGCCCAGCCAGCGGCTCAGGGAAAACCCCTCCAGCACGCCCCACCGGTCACGAGCAAAACCGAATACCGAGTACAGGACGATGGCCCCCAGGACCCCCCAAAAGAGCAACGACCGCACCAGGGCCCACCAGGCGGGGCCAGCTCCCACCGTGGGATCGGATGAGATTGGCGGGGGCGGCGGGGCCTGCATGCCCGCATCCGGCATGCGCAGGCCAATGCCGAACAGGCTGGCCACCCAGTTGATCAGGATCCCGATCAGAAACAGGATCGCGAAAAAGATCTGCGCCAGCGCAAACACCACCCACATGACCACAGTGCCGATGACCTGCAGGATTCCCACCGAGTACCCGATGGGCAGCAGCGCGCTTACCAGGGCGATGACGGAGAGAAAGACGACCACCATCATGAACCACCGCCGCCCGATGCGGTCCAGCACGGGCACCCGCTGGATCTGCCAGCGCGCCCGCTGGATCGTGTACTGGGCCTGGCTTACAAGGAGCAGCCCGATCACGAAATAGATCAGGGCATTGAGGACGATGGCCGAGGTGGCGGCGGGCCGCTGGGGAAAACCCTCCGTATAGTCCAGCCGCGCCATCCCCGCAAAGAGCAAGAGCACGGCGCCGCCAACATAGTATACGTTGACGATGCGGCCCAGCACCGCCTGCCGATCGACCTGACCATGCCCGGGCATGCTGGCCCGCAGGTCGTACTCGTCGCTGCGGGTCGGGACCTCCTCCTCCCAACTCGAGGCCTCCAGCTCATCCAGATTTCGCATCAGATAGAGAGCCGTCGCCCAAAAGGCCGCCATCAAAAGCAGGGTCCCGAGGAAATCGACCTCGAAAAAGCTGCCCGGGCTCAATGACCAGCGGTCGAAATCCGCCGCAAGGCGTCTCCCGCCGAGGTAGAGATACGGCGCAAAGCGGGCCACGAGAGCCAGCATGACCCATTCCACAAAGCGAAAACGGGTCCGATCCTCGCTGCCCAGCGCCCGCCGTCTCAGCAACCGGTGAGCCCAGATGCTCTCCCCGGCGGTGACGGTCATCAGGGCCACGATCAGGGTGACGGGAAATCCCGGCCACAGCCCCCGCATGAACTGGCCGATGGATATGGCAATGCAGGCCAAGAGGGCACAGATAGCCAGGGGCTGGAGGAACTTGTCCATGACAATGGGCTGGTGCCCTGCGCCGGTCTCCTCAGGCGGCGATGCGGCCTGGGGCTCGCCCGAGCCGGGCAAAGTCGTCGGCGTGTCGCGGCTATCGCCAGACATCGAGGTCCTCTTCCCTCCACAGCAGATGGCACGGCACGCCCACCTGCTCCATGCGCGCCCGAACCTCGCGCGGCGGGCCGTGAGGATCCACCAGCACCAGCAACACACGAATGCCCTGACGCCGCACCAGCAGGAGCGTGGCCTCCAGCGCAGGGTCCAGGTCGGGGGTGATGACTACGGCGGTGCCCCCCCACCCCAGATGCTGGCGCACTTGCCGCACCAACGGCTCGAACTCTCCCTGCTCGTCCAGCTCGATACGCCCCAGCAGGTCCAGCATCTGCATCAGATGACCGCGGCCCTTGTGCGGCGCGAGATAGATGCTGTGACGCTCGGGATCCAGGGGATCGAGCCCGGTGGTTCCCAATCCGACCGTCTGGCGCCGCTCGATCAGATGGTTCGCGATCGAGGCCGCCGCCTCGATGGCCAGCTCGCTGGCTGCGACATAGCGATTCACCGTATAGTCGCCGCGGCACAGGTTGATCAACACCATCGACTCGACCGAGATCGCGGGCTCGAATCGTTTCACCTGCAGCGTCCCCGTGGTGGCCGTGGTCTTCCAGTGGATGTGGCGCAGACTGTCGCTCTCGACATAGGGGCGCACGCCGATCATGCGGGCCGGGTCCTCCATCAGTCGCTCGTTGCTGGCCATCTCGCCAAAGGGGCTCTGGGCCCGCAGCCCCAACTGCTCCAGGGGGAACACCCGTGGGTAGACGGTGAGGGCCTCGGCGCACGCCTGGTCGCGCTCGACCATGCGGATGCCCAGCGGATCGCCACTGCTCACCAGCAGGGGCCCCAGCGGGTAGTAGCCGCGATGGCGGCAGTTCAGCTCGTACTCCAAGAACCGCTCCTGGCGCGGGAGCAGCGAGATCACCGCCCGGAAAAAGTTGGGGGAGATGAGATGGATGGGCAGGCTCTCGTGGATGCGCAACCAGGGCACAGGCAGCCACGAGTCGTTGCAGACGCGCAGGCAGACCCGCACATGGTCGCCGACAAAGGCCCGGTTCTCGTACTCGTGCTGCACCCGAACGCCCGACAGGCTACGATCGAGCCACCAGCCGCTCAGCAGATAGGCGCCGAACAGGAGATAGACCAGGTAAAAGACAAAATCGATGCGGAACAGGGCGGCAATGACCACGAGCACGAGCACGAAAAAGAGGATGCCGCTCATGCCGCCTCGCCTACGGACGGCCTGCTGTCAGCGGACCAACAGCGACCATCATCGGGCCTGCTCCAGCTCGCCCACATCCAGCACCGTGCTCTCCACCAGACGGCCGATAATGTCGCGGGCGGTGCGGTTGCGGAGCGAGCTCTCGGCCTTGACGATCACCCGGTGGCACAGCGCAAAGGGCGCCAGGTACTTGACGTCATCAGGCAGCACATAATCGCGGCCTCGGATGGCGGCCAGAGCCTGGGCGGCCTTGTATAGCCCCAGGCTCCCGCGCGGGCTCACCGAGAGTGCCAGATCGGGGTGCTGGCGGGTGCCCTGCACCAGGCGCACGATATAGGCGCGCACCGTCTCGTCCACATGCACATCCCAGATGGCGCGTTGCAGCGCAGGAATTTCGACCGGATCCACCACCTGCTCGATAACGTCGATGGGGTGCTCGCGGCGCAAGTTGATCAGAATCTGCTCCTCCTCGTCCTGGTTGGGGTAGCCCATCTCGACCCGCAGCAGGAACCGGTCCAACTGGGCCTCGGGCAGGGGAAAGGTACCTTCGTACTCGATGGGGTTCTGAGTGGCCAGCACCATAAAGGGCTGGGGCAGGGTGCGCGTCACGCCGTCGACTGTCACCTGATGCTCGCCCATGGCCTCCAGGAGCGCCGACTGGGTACGCGGTGTGGCCCGGTTGACCTCGTCGGCCAACAGGATGTTCACAAAGGCGGGGCCGGCGCGAAACTCGAAATCCTGCGTCTTTTGGTTGAACACCGAGACGCCCGTCACATCGTTGGGCAGCAGGTCGGGGGTGCACTGGAGCCGCTTGAAGGAGCAACCGAGGGAGATCGCCACGGCCCGGGCCATCATCGTCTTGCCGACGCCGGGCACATCCTCCAGGAGCACGTGCCCGCCGCACAAGAGCGCCACAATGGCCAGGGTCACGGGCTCGTCCTTGCCGACGATCACCCGGGCGACATTGTCGGACACGGCTCGTGCAAACGTCTCGACGCTGGTAATCGTCATTTTGCCGCCTTTGCCTCTTTGCGCCGGCCACTGTTTCTGTTGCGTGTGGGATGCAGCACCCATTCTAGCGCCAATCGGTCTACGTGCCAAGACCGAGCGCTCGGGAGGCGTGGTGCTGGCGTACATCTTCGCCTTGCTGGGCGATGTGCGCTGCCCACAGCCGCAGCATCGCCCCCACAACCAGACTTGATGGACCGCAGAAACCGTCACGCAACGCGCATGAATACCCTCTTGGTGCAAGGTGGCCACGTGTTTCTGTGGAACACCTGCCATGTTCACGACATAAGGAGCGCCGCG
>SKRJ01000299.1 GCA_007118555.1 Anaerolineae bacterium
AGGCCCGCCAGGTCCCGCACCGAGCGTCCGCCCGGCCGGTGCAGGTCCGCCAGGGTCGCATGATCCACGAACACCGGGGCCCCGCTGAACCGCTCATGGCCCTCGGCCAGCACAGCGGCGCCAAAGAACAGGTCGTTGGCGCGCCCCTCCGAGAGGATCACGACCTCCAGGCAGTCACCAACCTGCCCCGCATCATCGAGGTGCACCCGGTCCAATCGTCCATGAACCGCCAGGCGCACCCGTACCCGGTCGACGGCGTTGACACTCTCAGACGGCATGGTCTCCCTCCTTCCGATGGGCGGCGGCCAGCGTGGATCGGCTCGCGTTCTCTGCCCGCCGTTCCTCCAGCCACACCGGCTCGAACTCGACCCTGACCTCCATCCCAGGCTGACCGGCGCGCCGGGACGCCGTGCGTATCAGATCACACAGCAGGTTGGCAAACAGAAACTGTCGATGGCCAAAGCGGCGCAGGGTGGGGGCAGCCATCTCGCGGGCGGTGGCGCGGTTGGCACCCTCGCCCTCCCCGAGATAGTGCAGCGGCACGCCGGCCCCCGCCGCGATCATCAACCGCAACGCGCGACCATCGGCCTCGGCGTCGTCGGCGTTGATCTGGGGCGACACCGCCTCCCAGCGCTCGGTGGCGTCCGAGATGATGATCGAGCCGGGGCGGGGCACGCGGCTGTACTGGTGGCGCTTGGCCTCGAGTTGGCCCGGCTGGGCGCCCTCGATGCCCACGTGCCACAAAAAGGCGCTCTTGCCCCGGTTGATGCGCACCCGGTCCTCCAGCCACGTCTCGTAGCGCTCCAGCCAGGGCAGCGTGGCGGCCAGATCCGAGCGGCCGCGCACGGCCCCCGGCGCCCGGTTGATGGCATAGTGCACCATCACCTGATCGGGGCCCTCGGTCGCGGGCTCTCCTTGAGCCTCGATGGCCCGGGCCGAAGGCCACCAACGCCCGTCGATCTCGCCCGTAAGCTGGTGATAGCGCAACTCGAGCTCCCGGTCGTCGGGGGCGGTCTCGATGGCGTCGATCTGCAGGGCGGGGATCTCCCGCACATAGGACATGCCGTCGGCGGGGTTGCGGCTCAGCACGAGAAACAGCTCGCCGCTGCGCGACAGTTCGTCGCACCAGCCATAGATGCGCTCGTCGAGGCGGTTCATGGGGTGCTGCCAAAAGGCGTGGGCCCAGGGTGGCCCGACCAGCGTGGGCCCCGTCCCGATGACGAAATCGGTCGTCATGCTGACGAGCCGTGCGGCCAGGGGGTTGCTCGCGCAGGCATCGTTGGCGCGCTCCAGCAGGCTGCGGACCGCGTGCCACGGCCGGGCTGTGTCGCCCTGCGGCGCGATCTGCCGCCACGATTCGTCGTCGATGGCCTGCAGGGCGTTGCGCACCTGTTCCTCCACCAGTGCGCCGATCGTGGGCCCGGCCAGATGCTGGGCCAACCATGCGCGCAGGCGATCACCGCGATGGGACATGTAGCCTCCTTTCATTCTGTGGGTGGGCTCTGCCCTATACATACCCTGGACGAGCGCTGTCTAACGCCAGAGGCCTCGTGATGCGTGAGGATTGGCTCACAGCAGGGCGTCAGGAGCCCCATTGCACTCGGAAGGGGCGCCGTTCTCTACATGACACACCTGATCCCCCCGCGGTTGAGCACAACGCTGCAGGACTGCACACCCGAGATGCGCGCACGAGTCTCTTTCGCACTCCCGTGCTGGTTCGCCTGGCGCCGTGGCAAGTCGGGTCATGAGGTAGACGTCACTCCGCCAAGCGTGTATAATGAACGCAAGATATCAGCGTTTTGCAGTTCAGGAGGAACCCATGAACACGTTTAACCGGGTAGCCTTTATTGTTATATTGCTCGTCTTTATTGGCCTTGCGCTAGCGTTGCTGCTGTTTCCCATCCAGTCTTTGGGCTTTGCCACCGACAATCTTGCGACTCTTCAAGACAATCTGCTCGTCGATAACACTGCGTTTCTCTGGTATGTCCTCGCTGTTGTCCTGTTCCTGCTCCTATGTCTCGTCTTGCTCTACCTCGAGATTCGGCCCTCCCGCAAGAGGACGGTGCTGATTCGAACCGAGAGGGAAGGCAAGGTACGCATTGGCGTGGATTCGGTGGCGCAGAGTCTGGGCAATCGTATCGACGAGTTGCCCGGCGTCCGAGATGTACGGCCCCAGGTCATCAGCCGCGGCCCCGACGCCCGGGTGGTCGTGGACCTGCGTACCAGCCCCACGGTCAACGTGCCCGAGGTCACCAACGGGATCATCGAGCTGGTGCATCAGATCCTCGAGGACCAGTTGGGCGTCAGGATCCGTGGCGACGTCGAGGTAAACGTGGCGCACGAGCCCTTCCCACGGGGGACGTTGGCCCCAGGCACGACTTCACGTCCCACCGCCGAGCGTGAGCCAGCGCGCGAACCGGTCGAGGAGCAGCCCCGTCAGCCTGCCGAGGAGCCGCGTCCGGTCAGGGTCGAGCGAGAGCGCGACGAGACCCCGCCGCGTAGAGAGGAAGAGGGACGTGCGGCCAGGGAGGGGCAGCCCGAGGAGGCCCCGCCGCCTGCTCCCGCGCCCGCGAGGGAAATCGTGCCCCAGGACGAATTCGATCTGGAGCCAGAGGATCTGGGCCACGAGGATCAAGAGGAGCAAGAAGAGGAAGAACCGTCCGTCGAGTGACGGCTTGTCCATGGCGCAGAATGGGCCCTCGTCAACCGGGACGAGGGCCCCTGCACGCCTCAAGGTAGCGATAACAATAGCAAGGAACCAGGTGGAGATGGATCGAGACAAGGATAGCTCGCTGGATCGACTGGTAGAGGCGCTCCTGTTCGTGGCCAACGAGCCGGTCATTGTTACCGATCTCGCCAATGCCCTGGAGGTGGACGCTGAGAGTGTGCAAGCGGCCATCGAACGCCTGGTGGCCGAGTCGGCCCAACGAGGGGTGTCTGTGGTGCGCGTGGGCCCCCGCGTGCAGATGACGACCATTCCCGAGGCCGCGCCCGCTATCGAGCGTTTCTTGGGGATCGATCACTCGGCCAAACTATCGCCCGCCGCCATGGAGACCATCGCCATCATCGCCTATCGCCAGCCCATCACCCGCGCCCAGGTCGAGGCGATCCGCGGCGTCAACTCGGACGGCGTGATCCGCACTCTCCTGGCCCGTAATCTGATCGAGGTGCAGGGCCATCTGGAGCAGGCGGGGCGACCGGCCCTCTTGGGCACCACGTTCGACTGCTTGCAGTATTTTGGCCTGAGCTCACTGGAGGATCTGCCGCCGCTGGACGAGCTGGACGAGGGAGAGGGCTGAGCCGCGCGACTGCCTGCAGTACTTGAGCCTGAGCTCACGGGAGGATCTGCCGCTGCTGGACCACGCGGCGTACCCCACCGCTCTAGGCCTTTTCGCCCTCGACCTTGAGCGACAGGCTCTGTGACACGCCGCGCTCTTCCATCGAGATGCCATAGATCGTTGTAGCGGCTTCGATGGTGCTCCGATTGTGGGTGATGACGACAAACTGGGTGCCTGTGGCGTGCTCCTGCAAGAGGTCGCGAAAGCGCCCCACGTTCGTCTCGTCCAGCGCCGCGTCCACCTCGTCGAGAAAGCAGAACGGCACGGGGTTGGCCTTGAGCAAGGCAAACAGCAGCGCCGTGGCGGTCAGTGAACGCTCCCCGCCGGACAGCAGCGATAGCCGTTGGGCCCGTTTGCCCGGAGGCTGCGCGATGATATCCACGCCGGTATTGGCCATGTCGTCCGGATCGGTGAGCACCAGGCGTGCGCTGCCCCCGCCAAACAGTATCCCGAAATACTCGCGAAATCCCTCGTCCACCTCATGGATCGTCTGGCGCAGATCGCGCTCGATCACCTGGTCCAGCTCCTCGATGACCTCCTGCAGCGAGGCGATGGCCCCACGCAGGTCCGAGACCTGGCTCTGCAAAAAGGTCTGGCGCTCGAGCAGCTTTTCATACTCGGCAGGCGCGTCGGCGTTCACGTTGCCGATGCGCCGCAGGCGGGCTCGCAGGTGGCGGATCTCGTCGTTCAGACCGGACGGCAGCACCGGCACCTGTGGCAACTCGACCACGCTGTCATCCAGCGACAGCCGTAGCTGGTGGGCCGACACATCGGGCAGGTCGATGGGCCCCAGCATCTCTTCGATCTCGCCGCTCAGATTCGCCTGCTGATCCCGCGCCCGGTCTCGTTCCAAGAGCGCCTGGTTGTGGAGCGTCTCGGCTTCGTGCAGACGCTCCAGGCTGTCATTGTGCTCCTGCACGAGCCGGTTGTAGGCGCGCTCCATCTCGGCGCGCTTTTGCCGCTCGGGCTCGATCTGACGCCGGGTCTCGCCCACACGCCGCTCCAGAGCCTCAAACCGTTCGCGGTCCGCCTCCAGGCTGCGCGTCAATGCCTGATGCCGGTGGGACAGACTGGCCTGTTGCGCCGTGCGCTCCCCGATCTGACGATCGAGATCCGCCAGGTTGGACTCGTGGCTTGCCAGGAGCCGCTGCAGGCTCGCCGTGGTGCGCTTGGCCACCTGCGTCTGGGTCTCTAGCTCGCCGGCCCGCTCCCGTAGAGGCTG
Source organism: Anaerolineae bacterium (assembly GCA_007118555.1). GTDB lineage: Bacteria > Chloroflexota > Anaerolineae > UBA1429 > UBA1429 > UBA1429. The sequence continues at coordinate 4,561 of SKRJ01000299.1, forward strand.
ATTCTGGGCGGCGGCAGCCTGCTCGCGCAGCGCATCCCGC
>SKRJ01000341.1 GCA_007118555.1 Anaerolineae bacterium
ATGGTTCTTGAACAGGCTCACGAACTGACCGCCAAACTGCCCCAGCCCCACCAGCCCCAGCGAGATTGCCATGGTGCCTCCTGTCTGCGCGTGTATGCGACCGCTTCCTATCCCTCCAACGTCACCCGCGCCAACCCCGTCCGCAGAAAGGCCCACCCTTGGCCAGCAGACGCGGTTGGTTGCCGACCTTGACCAGCTCGGGCATCGGAATCGTCATGGGCTCTTGCTCCGTTGGTGCACGTGGCGCTGCAACAGGATCACGGGCCCATGCTAGCCGCGGTGAGCGCAACGGTCAAGCCTTCTGCCCGGCCCACGTATCTCCCAGATCGAAAACCCTATCAAACTGCAAAATGATTGCCAAGACTCGGAAATGGCGCTATAATTGAGTTGAGCAGGGGCAGTATCCGCGAACAGGACGCCAGAGCCAAGGCCAGGTGTCTTGCAGGACTGCGTGCAAATTGGGCCCCGTTGACAATCAGGCTTGGTCTGGATATGCTTAGTATATCAAAGATACCTTCCAGGCAAGGTACAAGCTTTGACACAATCTGTCTGGGAGTATCTGCCGCTGTTCGCCTGCCGGTTGCGGCCCTGTCGCCCTTGCTTGCACGAGTCGCATCGTAAGGCAGCTTGAGGAAAGGAGGCAGCTAGCGACGCAACAATAGCCAAGGGCAGTTCTCTACCCCCTGCACCCATCCCCGCTGCCCGCGTCATGCTTCGACCATTCACAATGAGGTGTACCATGGATCTGAAGAAGCACTCGCGTCGGGATTTCGTCCGCCTGACCGCCCTCACCACCGCAGGCGTCGCCCTCGCTGCCTGCGCCCGCGAACCGGAAGTCATCGAAAAGATCGTACAAGAGACGGTGATTGTCGAAAAAGAGGTCGAAAAAGAAGTCACCGTCATCGTCGAAGAAGAAGCCGAGCCCGCCCCCGAGCCCAGCAAGTACCAGGAATCCCCCATGCTCGCAGAGCGCGTAGAGCGCGGCGAGCTCCCCCCCGTGGATGAGCGCCTACCGCTCGAGCCCCGCGTCTGCCCTGTGCTCGACACCATCGGGACGCATGGCGGCACCCTGACCGTCGGCGATCTCACCATGGGTCTGTCGGGTGGCGATGTTCACATGTCTATAGACCGCCCCAACTGGCTGCGCATCTCGCAGGATACCACCCACGCCATACCTCACATCCTCAAGGACTGGGACATGCCCGATGACTTTCGTGAGGTCACCTGCTACATGCGAGAGGGCATGAAGTGGTCCGATGGCGAACCGCTGACCACCGAGGACATCCGCTTCTGGTACGAGGACATGCTGCTCAATACCGAGGTGACCCCGGTGGCCCACCTGGCCTTTCGCCCCGGCGACAAGATGATGGAGCTGGACATTATCGACGACTATACCTTCCGGCTCCGCTTTGCGGCGCCGCATCCCTCGTTCATCATGGTCAATATGGCCCACCTGTACGGGTTCTGGGGGAATCACACCTTTGTGCCCGCCCACTACCTCAAGCAGTTCCATATCGACTATAACGACGAGGCCAACGACCTGGCCAAGGACGCCGGATTCGATTTCTGGTATCAGCTCTTTGGTCGCGAGACGAACCGGGCCGAGAGCATCGATCGGCCCAAGCTCGAGAGCCACATCCCCGTGCGTGATACGCCCACCATGTCGTTCCTGGAGCGCAACCCGTACTATCACGCCGTGGATGCCGAGGGCAACCAACTGCCCTACATCGACCGCATCAATATGGATCGCGCAGCCGACCTCTCGGTGCTGGATGCCAAGGTCGTCGGCGGCACCTATGACTTTGCCGGCTTTCAGCTCCGCATCCTCTACTATGCCACCTATGCCGAAGGCGCCGAAGCCTCGAATGCCCATATGAAGCTGTGGGAGTCGGGCAAAGGCAGCGAGGTGTTGTACAATGTCAACATGAACTGGGAAGATGACGAGTGGCGCGAGGTCTTTACCGATGACCGCTTCCGCCACGCCCTCTCCCTCGCCATCAACCGCAAGGACATTAACGACGTCATCTACTTTGGCAACGCCACCGAGACCCAGTACACGGTGATCCCCGTATCACGCCACTATAACCCCGAGTACGCCGAGGCCTATGCCGAGTACGATCCCGACCGGGCCAACGAGCTCCTGGACGAGATGGGCCTGGAGTGGAACTCGGCGCGGAGCCATCGCCTCTGGCCAGAGAGCCGCCAGCCGATCATCATCTCCTGGAACATGTTCGAATCCGAGACACCCAAGGGCCCGATCACCGAGCTGGTGGCCGAGTACTGGAAGGATGTCGGCATCGAAATCCGATGGCAGTCGGTGACCCGCACGCTCCTGACCCAGACGGTGCTGGCCAACGAAGAGCCGATGTCCTTGTGGCACGGCGACCTGAGCGCCGACCCTCTGTTCCTGCGCGACACGGGGCACTTTATCCCCCGCGATGGCGACAACTCGGCCTGGGCGGTGCTATGGGGCCGCTGGCACAACACCGGCGGCGAGATCGGTATCGAGCCGCCCGAGAGGATCAAGGACCTCTATCGCTGGTTCGAGGAGTACAACCTGACCGACTCGGACGAGCCTGCCGCCAATGTCCTCAAGAGCCAGGCCGACCATGTGTGGAGCATCGGAACGGTGGGGAACGCCCCGCATCCCCTGTTCGTGCGCAACAACCTGCGCAACGTGAGCGAGACAGGCGGCTACTGGACCTGGGATACCCTCTGGAGCTTCCCCGAGTTTCCCGAGCAGTGGTTCCTCGAGTAGCGCACAAGGCCAGACGGCCTCTGAACGAGCCGGGATCGCGGAGCGCATGCGCTCCGCGATCCCTCAGCATGTCAGAGCCGCCCTGAATGGCACGAGCTCGCCGGAACTCGTGCCTGCGAAAGGGCTATTTGCTCCATGCCCAGCTTGACGCTGCCTGATAGCCCCGTTACCATCGTGCTGTAGCTGTAGGACCACCGGCCCATCGATTCCGGTGCCAATCTCTTGCGCAAAGGAGCGAGACATGACGAAATTGGTTCTTCTCGGTGGGGGCAGCCCTTTTACCCCCTCTATCTTTCAGGCCATCCTCGAGAACAAAGAGGTGTTATCGGGCAGCGAGGTCTGCCTGATGGACCTCAGCGACGAGCGCCTGCCGCAGCTCCAAAAGCTGGGCCAGGTGATGGCGCAACGGGACGGCATGGATATCACGGTCACAACCACGCAGGATGCCCGCACCGCTCTCGATGGCGCCGATTTCGTCTTTCCCGGATATCGCATTGGCGGCATCGAGGCCATGCGCCAGGACCACGTGATCCCCACCCGCCACGGGATCTGCGGCGACGAGACCGCCGGCCCCGGCGGCACCTTTATGGCCCAGTGCACCATCCCCGCCACGCTGGCGTATGCCCGCATGATGGAAGAGCTCTGCCCGGAGGCGTGGGCCATCAGCTATGTCAATCCCACCAACCTGGTTGCGGATGCCATACGCCGCGAGACCGACGTGAACTTTATCGCGGTGTGCGACTGCTGGCCCGGCTTTCGCACCAGCCTGGCCCGCATCCTGGGCGTGGAGGACAAGGACCTGACGGCCCGCGGCATGGGCGTCAACCACCTCACCTGGCTCACCGAGATAGCGATCAACGGTGAGGATGTGTACCCGATGCTGCGCGAGCGGGCCCGCGAGTTCCGCCCCGACCAGCGCGAGTGGTCCGATGTATGGGCCTTTTCCATGCGCATCCTTGAAGCCTACGACCATCTGCTCGTGTGCCCCAGCCATCCCCGCATGTACTGGGAGCACGACGCCACCATGGAAGCCCGCCGCGACCGCTGGGAGGACCCCGAGATCGGCGGCTGGAAGCAGCGCATGGACGAGGGCTGGCAGTTTGTGGACGAGATGATCGAGGGCGCCCCCTATGACGAGACGCGCCCCCACCTGTCGATGCACCATCCGCGCCATGCCATCGGCATCGCCGTAAGCATCCTGGCCAACGAGGGACGCGAGTGGGGCGGCATGAACTATGTGAACAACGGCTCGATCAGCAACCTGCCGGATGACGCCGTGGTCGAGGGCACCTGCATCGTCGGCGCCGCCGGCCCGACCCCGCTGGCCATGGGGCCCCTGCCCAAGCCGATGCTGGGGCTGGTCCAGCACAACCTCAACTGGCAGGAGCTCACCGTGGACGCGGCCCTCACCGGCGACAAAAAGGTGCTCTATCAGGCGCTGCTGGCCTCGCCCTATGTTCACGACATGCAGGCCGCCATGCAGATCATGGACGAGCTGCTGGTCGCCCATGCCGACTATATGCCCCAGTTCAGGTAGATCGGGTACGCAATCGCCAAGCACAACCGTAGGGCAGGCGGCAGCCCGTTTCGCACCGCCTGCCCTACAAGAAAGGGAGCTTACCGTGGACGAGAAACGTTTCCAGGGCATTGTGCGCAATGTCACGCTGACCCGCGAGGACATGCAGAAACTGCTCGAGATGCCGCTCGACCAGATGGACGACTGGAGCCCGGTGCGCGTCGAGCTGTTCGATTCGCGCGAGCCGGCGATGGAGCGCATGGCCCGCATCATGGTGGACCAGATCGCGGCCAATAATGCCGAGAACAAGATCACGAC
>SKRJ01000116.1 GCA_007118555.1 Anaerolineae bacterium
ATGCTCTGCGGCGATATCCAGAGCATCGCCGGGGATCGGACTTGGCTCGTTTTCCTCTTTCATTCCCGGCGATGCCGGAACACAATCGCCGATATTGATCATACCCTGGTATCCGTAGCGCAGCCATGTCTTCAGGGCTGTGTTTCCGCAGTTCGTCGCGGTATCATACGGAGGGTCCAGGTCCACTTCCGGGCCGGTTTCTCCCCCGGGCCAGCCGAGGCTTGCCCCTCCTACTTGGCCCGCTCCCAGATCCGTCGAGCCAAATAACTTTAGATTGGTGAGCAACCCGCTGGAGAGACCCTTCTCGGAGGTATACCTGTCACAATCACAGAGGCCGGTAGGCGTCTCAGCGCTCCAGCACAGCGGGCCTGTGTCGGGATTGATCTTGAACTGATGGTTGGGAGGGCCTGCGACAATCATGAGTCGATCGCCACATGCCGCCTCGTTTGCCCACATATCCAGCTGAAAGGCCACGGGCCACAGCCCGCCCACGCCGCCGGCACATGCGCACCTGGCAGCAGCGGACGCGCTCACGGGGACGCTCTGGATGCCGACGATGCGGAAAAAGAACGTCTCGGCCTCGCCGGTCGCCACGGCGCGCATTCCGCGTGAGTCGGCACCCGACAGATCCACAAGGTTCACCTCCGTGGCGCCGTTTGCCAAGCCGACTGTTCTGGCGGCCGTCTCAGCATCTCCCCACACGTGGTCATCACACAGCATCTGTGTGCCCGCCAGGGCGGCGCCATCGGCCGCATTCTGCAGGTCGCGCCGTTCGTTGTAGGCCATGCCCACGTCGATGGCCAAGCCGACCATGAGCATGAGCACGGTCATCACCAGGGCCAGCACCACCAGGGTCTGCCCCCTCTCGCGTCGATGCTTTGGTGTATCCATCTTCTTCCTCGCTTTCATCCGTCGGGACAGAGATTGTGTCACACATTGACCAAGTTAGGAGGGTTTCCACGAAATGTACATGAGGGTGGAACTACCGATGGTGAGATCACCGGTAATGCCCAGCAGTCCGCCGAAGAGCGGGGCATAGTCATAGGTAACGGTCACGCGGACCTGATTGCCTCGAGTCGCGCCTGAACAGCTGATTTCTGTGCCCTCGTCCTCGCAAACAATGATGATGTCGAGCCTGGGATCGGGGTCTGCTACATCATAGTCATCCGGTAGCACTATGGTTCCCCGCAAGGCTTCGATCGTTCCCTCATAGATCAGAGTTGGCTGCCGGGGATTGCGTGACGCATAGCGCGCCCCAAAGCGCGATGCATTCGTGAGCGCCACGCGATGCGCAAACGCCAGCCCAAAGTCGACCATCCCCATCAGCAGGATGATCAGGATCATCAAGCTGAGGGCGGTCTCGACCAGCGCTTGGCCGCGCTCTCGCTTTGGGTGGGGCTTGCCCGTTTTCATCCTAGTCCCCTGCCTCGTCGATCGTTCTTTGCGGCGCTCTTCGATCATAATACCGTAAATAGTAGTCATCGCGCAACCCCCTGAGGGACTGATTTTGTGCGGCCACCCAGCCGCTCAGGCGCTCGGATACGTCGTTCGCCATGCCGGTGACGGTCAGATCGGGGGCCAAAAAGCGCACAACGGCGACGACGACCACCAGGGCCACGACGCCCGCGGCGGCCTGCATGGCGCGGCGCCTCTGGTGGGCCTGCGCCTTGTTCGGGGCCCCCTGCACGCCACGGTACTGGGCGGCCCGCACCTCGCCCAACAGGGCCGGCACAAAGGCCATACTGGCGGCCAGCAGGCTCACCTGATTGGCCAGCTCGGGCGTGTCATACGGCCCCAGGGCGGGAAAGAGCCACATAGCCAGCACATAGGCGATCTGCGCCAGCACGGCCAGCCCGATCATCCACACGAGGGCGCGCCCCAGCCAGCGGACCGAGGCATACCAGGTGGGCCAGGCGGGGCGCTGGTGCCAGCCGCGCACAGCGCCCGACACGCCCCACGCCAGGCCCATGAGCAGTATCCAGAGGGGCAGCCCCGCCAGGAGGGGGGCATACTCGGCCAACAGGCCCATGCCGAGGGCGGTCCCGTCCAGGATGGCGCCCACCACCAGGCCGATCAGGAGCCCGAGGAGCCCGCCCACCAGCGGCCGCAGCACACGCCGCTCAAAGGCGGAGGGGTAGGGCCGGACGTTGATGCGGATCGGGACCGAAACGGGCTCGCTGCTGGCGTTGGTCTCCAGGTGGATCTCGCCGCGCACCGGCTGCTCGGCGATAGAGAGGCCCGCGCTATCCGCCGTGATGGTGACGTCGGCGCTGCCGTCGATCGTCTCGGGGTGAATCTCCACCCAGGGGGTGCGACTGAGGATCTGGCCATGGAGATAGCCACGTCCGCGCCCCTTGCCGATGCGCCAGAGCATCGTGGTGCGCTCGCCGGCGCACACATAGCCAAAGTCGGGTTGGGGCGGGTCCAGGCTGAGTTTGGGGCGCGGCACCAGGCCGCTCCCCTGCAAAAAGCTCTCCAGCATGATCGAATCATTTTGGCGACTCCGCAGGACCTGTTTGGCCAGATCCGACAGGTGCGTGGCGCCCTGGGCCTCGAACCAGCGGGCGAGAGAGCCGTTCCGCAGGTGATAGATGCCATCCTCGGGGACGCGATCCATATGGCGGATGGCCTGCGGAACCGAGCGCGCCCGCCTGCCAAACCCCATCCATCGCCCGGAGCGAAAGGTAAAGGGCTCGCGCGCCTCCTGGTAGATGTCTTCGTCCCGGCCCTCGAGCGCATCCATCAGAGCGTTCCGCATGTCCGCATCGAGACGCGAGCCCGTGGCTGTGGCGGTCAGACTGGACAGCTCGACGCGCAGATCGGCGAGCTTGACCAGATGCGGGTCTGTGCTGCCATGCACAAGGGTCTGGGCGTTCGGATTGGTCAGCAGGAGGATGTGATGGACGGAAAGCTCGACGCCTGGAAAGGCGCTCTTGATAAAGGTTTGGAGCGCCTTGGTCTGGCGACGTGCGACGGACCGAATGCTGGGGTGGGAGACGACGCGACCCGAATCGACGCGCTCCCGCCACGCGCCCAGGGCCGCAGGCCGAATCTGCCCGGCCCAGGTCCGCGGGTGCAGAACGAACAAAGCCTCGGGAGCGATGATCACCCAGTCGAGGGTCTCGCCATCGAGATAGATTTCAGAGATGAGGCGCATGTCGCTATCGAGATGCGCGTTCACCGCATTGTCGAGCGCGACACTGTCCATGGTAACCTGCTCGGCCGTATCTAGCCTCTCCATACTATGCCCCTCTCGCTACGCCTGCGCTGTCTGCTCGCACCGGGATCCAACAACGGTGCCAAACCAAGCCCTACCGCCTGCGCCGACCGCCCCTTTCGGGCGTGAACCAGGCCGGGTCCACGGGGATACCCTGGGCGGGAAAGCGTTCGACGAACTTGGGCCGGATGCCGGTGGGCGTGAAATAGCCCTCGACGCGGCCATCGACCATGCCCGTCTGCTCGTACCGGAACACGTCCTGCATGACGACGATGTCGCCCTCCATGCCCTGCACCTCAGAGATCTGGACGATGCGGCGCGTGCCGTCGGCCATGCGCTCCAGGTGCACGATCAGGTCGAACGCGGCGGCGATCTGCTCACGAATCGCCCGCAGGGGCATGTCGGTGCCCGCCATGAGCACCATCGTCTCGACACGATGCAGCGCATCGCGCGCGCTGTTCGCGTGGGCCGTGGTGAGCGAGCCGTCGTGACCGGTGTTCATGGCCTGGAGCATGTCCAGCGCCTCGCCGCCACGGACCTCGCCGACGATGATGCGGTCGGGGCGCATACGCAGCGCGTTGATCACCAGTTGGCGGATGCCGACGTGGCCCTTGCCCTCGATGTTGGCGGGGCGCGACTCGAGCCGCACCACGTGACGCTGGTTGAGCTGCAGCTCGGCCGAGTCCTCGATGGTGACGATGCGCTCGTTCCCCGGCAAAAAGTTCGAGATCACGTTCAGCGTCGTGGTCTTGCCGGTACCGGTACCTCCCGACACGACAATGTTGATGCGCGCCAGGGCGCACGCCTTTAAAAAGTCGACCATCGACTGGTTGAGCGTGCCGGCGCGGAGCAGGTCGCCCTCACCAAACACGTTCTTGGCAAACTTGCGGATGCTGATGCAGGCGCCGTTCAGGGCGAGCGGCGGGATGATGATGTTGACGCGGGAGCCATCGGGCAGGCGCGCGTCCACCATGGGGCTGCTCTCGTCAACGCGCCGGCCCAGGGGCGTCACGATGCGATCGATGATGCGCATCAGCTCGGCCTGCGAGCGAAAGCGAATATCGGTCTCTGTGAGGCGACCGCTGCGCTCGACAAACACCTGCTGATGGCCATTGACCAGGATTTCGGTAATGGTGTCATCCTCCAGCAGCGGCTCCAGCGGGCCATAGCCCAGGATGTTGGCGATGACGTCTTTGCGGAGTTGATCTCGCTCGACGCGGGTCAGGGGCACTTTGGAATCGCGCACCACTTCGCCAAAGATCTGGTCGATGGTGTGCAGCACCTGTTCGCGGTTGCCCATATCGGTATTGGGATTCAACTCTGAGAGCAGCCGCCGTTGTACCTGATCCAGAATCTGG
>SKRJ01000421.1 GCA_007118555.1 Anaerolineae bacterium
ACACCCAGCCCGCCGATCCCCTGGAGCAGTGGCACCATCCGCCCTTTGAGCCGCACATTGACGGCGATCGCATCTATTCCCGGGGCGCCACCGACAACAAGGGCAATATGCTGGTGCCCATCCTGGCGGCAGAGGCCCTGCTGGCCATCCGTGGGGGGTTGCCCCTCAACGTCAAATTCCTGTTCGAGGGCCAAGAAGAGATCGGCAGCCCCCAGCTCTCGGCGTTCATCCGGGAGCACCGCGACCTGTTGGCCTGCGATCTGGTGATTAACTCGGACATTGGCCAGTACAGCGAGACCGAGCCCGCCATCAGCGTCGGGCTGCGGGGCATTTGCGGCCTGCAGATCGACATGGTGGGTCCCAGCCGGGATGTGCACTCGGGCGGCTATGGCGGCGCCATCCAGAACCCCCTCCATGCCATGGCGCGGCTGGTGGCGACGCTGCGCAACGCCGAGGGCAAGGTCATGGTGCAGGGGTTCTATGCCGGTGTGCGGCCCCTGACCGACGAGGACAGGGCGACCATCGCGGCGGTGCCCTTTGATGAGCAAGAGTACATGACCGACCTAGGCGTCGATGCGCTCTATGGCGAGCCGGGGTATACCGCACGCGAGCGGACCTGGGCCCGGCCCACGCTGGAGGTCAACGGCCTGTGGGGAGGCTTTACCGGCGAGGGCACCAAGACTGTGATCGCCAGCGAGGCCCACGCCAAGATCACCTGCCGGCTGGTACCCGACCAGGATCCGCAGCAGATCATCGTCGCGATCCGCCAGCATGTGGCCCGCCACACACCGCCCGGCGTCACCGTGACTGTGAGCAGCGCCGATGAGGGCTCGCGGGCGTACCTGGTGCCGGCGGACCATCCGGGGCTACGCGTGGCTGCCGAGGTGCTCGAAGCACTCTATGGGTGCGCGCCCTATCTGGAGCGCACCGGCGGCAGCGTGCCCACCATGTCCTTTTTCCTCGAGCACCTGGGCGCCTATGCCGTGAGTTTTGGCTTTGGCCTGCCCGATGAGCGGGTGCACTCGCCCAACGAGTTCTACCGGCTGTCCAGCTTTCGCCGGGGCCAGACGGCGTACCTGATGCTGCTGGATCGCCTGGCCACAGAGGCCCTGTAGGCGGCGCGGTACATGTGCGGAACATGGTGCCCGTAGAGGCAGCCAAGAACCAGGGTAGGCACAGGGGCCTACCCCTACAGGCACCATGGTATGGCGCGCATTCCTGTGGGGCAGGCGTGCCTATCCCCACCTGCTCTGACAGGCGTCGCTCCTACAGTGGCCAATCGACGTGGGGCTCGGGCAGGTGCAGCACCCTGTCAAGGGCCTCGATCAGGCCCCCGGGGCCGTGCAGATTGTCAGTGATGGCCAGCCCGCTGGCGGGACGCACACCCAGCCACAGGCGGCTAAAGGCGTTGACCGTGGCGTCCAACGTGGGCAGCGCGGGGTCGTGCCCGCGGCGCGCCGACGACGTCTCGTCCAGCGAGACGATATAGTCGCCCGCGACGCCGCGCCAGGGGGCGTCGTCGGGCAGGTACTCGGCGATGGGGTCGGTGAGCGTGACGTTGAACGCCAGCGCTTCACCGCGGACGCTGGTGGCGGCCAGGCAGCGCTCCATGTCCAGGATCCGGCACTGCCACCAGGCGGAGCCGCGAACGCCCGTCTCCCAGTTGGTGTGCCGCGTCATGCGCGACTGCTTGAACGGCTGCTCGACCAGGTCCTGCAGCATGAGATGCGCCGGCTCCTGCATGGTGACACGCAGCACCTGGTCGCCCAGCGACTTGATCACGCGCATCAGATCCAGGAACTGTTCGCCACTCTGATAGGCCATCCAGCGCACATGGTAGGGCCCGCGGCCCATGTTCTCGGCCATCAGCCATACATGGTGGGAGATGGCGCCGTCGGGGCCGTCGCGGAACCCGAGCCCAAAGCCCTTGGGGCCGTCCTCGAGGGCCTCGGCGCGGGTGAGCTGGGCGGGGGCGAGGCTCACGGCACCGTGGCGGAGCTCACGTCGGAGGCGAGAGGCGTGCAGTTCTCTCCAATCATCTGCCGAGAACCGCTCCGGAATGCGGGGGCGGCCCTCTACGGTCAGGCGGGCGGGGTCAAAGCCGATCTGGCGCTCATAGCTGCCGGTCCCCATGCCGAGGCGGTTGTAAAAGCCCTGCTCGAACATGCCCAGACCGGCCAGGGCGTCACCGGCGACGGCTCGCTCGGCGATGGCACGGGCCGTGACGCGGGTGGCAAAGCCCTGCCGTCGCACGACGCGGCTGGTGGCCACGCTGGCGACGGCGCACAAAGGCAGCGTGGCGTCCTGATAGCGCGCCGTCCCGGGCGCGGTCGAAGCCAGGCACTCGGCCTGACCGTCCACATCGGCCACGTGGGCCTGGGTCGCCCCGATAAAGAGGTCGGTGATTTCTTCCTGGCCCGGGCGCAGCCAACCGATCTCGCGCCAGATGCGCCGGGCGGCGTCCTGATCGCGCTGTGGATCATAGTCGCGAATGAGCATGTCCCTGTCCTTTCCGTGGGTCGCTTGCAGACGTGCATTGTACAAACAGGCGGGCTCTCTGTCCAACGAGGCATGAGCCAACCCGTCTCAACATGCCCTCGGGCCGGTTTGACGCGCGGGAGCAGGGTTTCTACAATGCGAGCGATGTCTCAACATGCAGTGAGGGGGCGCTATGGCTCGTGAAACGATGACCTCGCGAGAGCGCTGGCAGGCCGTGCTGCAGGGTCGCCTGCCGGACCGGATGCCGATGGACTATTGGACCACGCCCGAGGCCGATGCGCGCCTCAAGCAGCATCTGGGCGTCGCCGATGACCGGGCGCTCCTGGCGCGGCTGCACATTGACCGGCCCTTTTCTGTGGCGCCCGAGTACGCGGGGCCTCCCATCCCTGCGGACCGTGACGTGTTCGGCATCACCTATCGCGATGTGGACTATGGCGGGGGCGTCTATCGCGAGGCGGTGACCAACCCCCTGGCGACGTTCGGCACTGTCGACGAGATCGAGGCCCACTATGCCTGGCCCGATCCCGATTGGTGGCGCTATGACGGCCTGCCCCGGCAGATCGTGGGCCATGAGACAGAGCCCCTGCGCGGCGGCGGCTCGGAGCCGTTCCTGATCTACAAGAACCTGCGCGGCCAGGAGCAGGCGTTCATGGACCTGCTCCTCAACCCCGAGATCGTTCACTATTGCCTCGACAAGCTGTTCGATCTGGCCTATGAGAACACGCGCCGTATCTATGAGGCGATTCCGGGCCAGGTGATGATCACCTACGTGGCCGAGGACCTGGGCAGCCAAGAGAGCCTGCTCTTTGCACCGGGGCAGATCCGCGAGTTTTTGCTGCCGCGCATGCAGCGCATGATGGACCTGGCCCATGAGGCCGGCGCGTACGTCTTTTTCCATAGCGATGGCGCCGTCCGGCCCATCCTCCCCGACCTGATCGACGCCGGCATCGACGTGCTCAACCCGATCCAGTGGCGCTGCCCGGGCATGGAGCGCGAGGGTCTCAAGCGCGACTTTGGCGACCAGGTGGTGCTTCACGGCGGCGTCGACAACCAGTACACCCTGGCGTTCGGCACGGTGGACGAGGTGCGGCAGGAGGTGCTGGACAATATCCGCATTCTGGGCGCGGGGGGCGGCTATGTGCTGGCCCCATGCCACAACATTCAGGCCATCAGCCCGCCCGAGAACATCGTAGCCATGTACGAGACAGGGTACGATCACGGCTGGCTATAGCGTCTACGCATTCTACAAGGAAGGATCGCATGTACATCGGAAGGTTTGTGGTGCTGGGCCTCACGCAAGAGGGGCAACGGTTCCTGGGCTATCGCGTCTCGTCCCGCTCCTTTCCCGACCGCCGCATTGCGGCGCGCGACGATCGCGCGGCCGTGTTGCCCACCGAGGACGCCAAGCCCACGGACAACCCCTATATCGCCTACAACTGCCTGCGCACGAGCGGCGACACGGTCGTTGTCGCCAATGGCAGCCACGTGGACCCGATCATCGACAAGGTGGCGGCAGGCTATCCATTGCGCGACGCCATGGCACTCTCGTTGCTGGCCATGGACTATGAGCATGACGACTATAGCACGCCTCGCATCGTCGCCGGTTGGGAGCGCCAGACGGGCTACCTGGGGATTGTGACCCCGGACAAGCTCGTGGTGCGCGCCGTCCCCCTGGCGCCGGGGCAGGCCCGCCTGATCGCGACCTATGAGCTGACCGAAGCGACTGAACTTAATTGTGAGGGCGAGACCGCCGAGGCCCTGGCAGAGGCGGTGTATAACGCCCCCTATGAGCATCCGGTGGCGGCGCTGGCCGCGATCGTGGACGGCACGCCGTCCATGGCCGTGCTCGGTCCCTGAGCCACAAGCGCTACCAGACGGCAAAAAGAGGGTTTGCGCTGGCCATGGGCCATGTTATACTATAAGGGATACGAGATCGCTTTGCAGAGACCTGTCTTGGACCCTTTTCATATTGAACCCAAACATCAATAGCCGTTGCGGCACGTCCTGCCCAAGTGCGTCCCTACCGCCCCTCCAGCGGCCGAGTCAGGGGGTGCATGGGTGGGCTGCAACAGAC
>SKRJ01000118.1 GCA_007118555.1 Anaerolineae bacterium
CCATGGGTCTCGAGCAGCTCGGTGATCACCGACACCGCTTCACGTGCTGTGGCGGACCGCTCCAGTGCCAGCCGCAGCATGTCCATACCGGTCAGGGAGGGTTCCTTGGCGTACCCTAGACGCGTAAAGACCGCCTCATTGCCGATGGCCAGGCCGTGCTCATTCACCCCCATCTCGGCGCCCCACATCCAGAATGGCTTGCTCAATAGCACCGCGTGAGTATGCGCCACCTGAGGGACCTCGATGTACGTGCAACGCACAACGCTGCCTTCCCCATGGTCGGCAGCAGGCACCCACAAGAGCTGCTGGGCCTCATTGGGCTCTCGATCCGAGTTCTTGGCAAACAAGGTGACCCCGTCTGCTGTCACTTTACCCGTAGCTACCATAGTGTCACACATAAGGGGCACCTCCTCGAAACGTTGGTTGGCAAGCGGACCAACCCTTGTCACCATCATAGCACAGTCCGAGCGCAGACGCCTCAAGAGATCGCTCAATTGCCGTTGTTGCGCCGCGCCCAGAGGATGAGCGGGATGGTGCCTGCCAGCAGGATGGCGCTGATGAGATAGACCGGCTGCGGACCCCAGACCTCCATCAGGGGATAGGCGGCCAGCGGGCCCAGGCCCGAGCCCAGGTCGCCCATGGTCTGGTAGGCGCCCACGATCGAGCCGCGCCCGCCCCGCGGGGTGAGGTCGCCCATCCACGAGACCAGCATGGGCGAGACGATGCCATAGGCCAGCGCCGTCAGCACGACGCCAACGACGATGAGCGCCAGGCTGCTTGCCGCCGCAATGCTGAGCAGGCCGGCGACGCCAAAGACCTCGCCCAGCAATAGCACCAGGGTGCGGTCGCGCAACCGATCGCTGAGATGGCCAAAGCCGGGGCCCGAGATCACCGAGAGCAGGTTGCGCGTAAAGAGCAACAGGCCGCTGAGAGAGGCCACGCCGATGGCGATATGCCCCACCGTGACCCCCTCGGGCAACGTCTGCGCGAGAAAGTAGCCTAGCGTGCCATAGAACACGCCCGCGAAAAAGAGCCGCTCGCAAAAGTTGAGCCCCAGGATCAACCAGAGACGCACGTCCAGCCCCCGCATCCCCTGGATCAGGGCGCGCGCCCGCGCCCCCAGACTCGCCGGGGCATCCTCCTGCGTCACATGCTTTCTGTGGATGCGTCGCAGGGCCCGGCGCGGCAAAAAGAGCACCAGTCCCACAGCGCTGGCCGAAAGAAGGCCCAGGGCGATCATCGTGCGCGAGAAACCCAAGGCGTCGGCCATGAACCCGCCCCCCAGGGCGCCCAGAGCACCGCCAAAGAAGGAGAGGGTGTGATAGATACCGGCGTAGCGGCCGCGAAACTCGGGCGCCGTGACGTCCAGCACCATGGCATAGGCGGCGACCGCCAGCAGCGCCCAGGCCACGCCCCACAGCGCCCGCATCAGAAAGAGCGGCCAGAACCCCTGCACCAGGCCATAGCCCAGGGTGGACAAGGCCCCTATGGCCAGCCCCAGCATATAGGGCCAGTGGGGATCCACCCGTGTGATGAGCCAACCGCTAAAGATGTTGAGCGGCGGACGGACCAGGCGATTGATGGAGAGCAGCATCCCCACCTGTATCGCCGTCACGCCCACGGCAGGGAACATGGCGGGCAGCACGGCATATATGGTGCCATCCCCGATGAGGGCCAGGGCCGTGCAGGTGGTCAGGATCCAGACAGCGCGGGCCGCCACAGCCCGGGATGCCGCGGGACGATCGCTCATGTGGGTGCGCCTCCTTGGTCGTCAAGGAGCTAGCCTAATCGAAACGCCCCGCTCGCGCAAGTGGCGCCCTCTGTGGCAACGAAACGCGTCGTGCCCCTCGCTCTATCCCTGCACTATGCTCCCAAAGCCCGAGTCCTGCCGCGGTATGAACCCGGGCGCCTGCGTCTCCACGAGGCGGATCGCCTCGGCGGGGCAGGTCGTGGCGCACAGCCCGCAGCCCAGGCAACGCTCCTCAGCGACCTGCGCAGCGCCGTCCAGGGCCATGGCTCTAAAATGGCAACGCTCGACGCACAGGCCACAGGCGATACAGCGCGCCTGGTCCACCACCGCCCGATAGCGACTGGCGTCGATGACATCGCGCTTGGCATGCACGGTCATGGCCCGCAGGAACACGCAGCAGCAGGGGCAGCAGTTGCACAACACCAGGGGGCGATCGGCGTTCTCGGTGATGTGCACCAGGCCCTGCTCCTCGCAACGGCCCAATACCGCCAACGCCTCTGCGGCGTCGATCTCACGGCCCACGCCCCGCTCGATCATATAGTCGGCGACCTGATCGAACGCCAGGCAGGTCTCTAGCGGGCTCTCGCAGGCCTGCTCGCGCGTGCGGCAGGGGCAGTGCTCCAACGAGATGCGTCGGGCGTCACGCACCAGGGCCGCCACCTGCTCGTAGGGCAGCGCCGTGCGAGGATCATGCACCTGTTCGCGCACGGGTACCACGCGGAACGGGCGGCTGTCCGGATCGGGATGCTCGTAGGTGTGCACCAGCTCCTCGTTGTAGAACCTGCGCCACCGATCGAGGAACGCCTGCCCATGCCACGCCAGATAACGCCGGTCGAACAGGATCAGATCCATGAGCACGCCGGCGTTGCTCTCGGCCACGTAACGAGTATCCCCGTCGGGCTGCTCGGATCGCAGCACCAGACCGCGCCCGTACAGGTCTGCGAGGCCCTCGGCCACGTCGCCGGCGTCCTCGCCGCTGGTGTCCTCGCCGCCAAGGTCCTCCCCCAGGCGTTCCGCCAGCTCGCGGGCGGTGGCGGGTAACTCGGCGATCCA
The DNA here is from genome assembly GCA_007118555.1 of Anaerolineae bacterium. GTDB lineage: Bacteria > Chloroflexota > Anaerolineae > UBA1429 > UBA1429 > UBA1429. Next base: position 2,804 of record SKRJ01000118.1, read on the forward strand.
GGCCGCCTCTCGTTCCGAAACCATCACGTCCCATAGGCCGATGAGGGTCTCGGAATCGGGAAACCCCAGATGGGCGGCGATCCGTTGCAGACTCTGGCGCTTGGTGTGGGTCATGGCCTGTACCTCCCTGTCGATGGTGCGCCCCCATGCTAGCCCATCGGATGGGGCGCGTCAAAGGGATGGCGCCCACAGGCAGGGCGATGCCAAAGTCAGCGTTATGGTAAGTTGCTCCGATGATGGAATGCACCTTCAACCCTCTGGGGCGAACACAAGGTTCGCACCCTACAAGACAGCACCGAGGCGTCACACACCTAGCGTGTACGGGCGAAGCTCGTCTTCGCCCAAGGCGCCAATGAAACCAGCTTGCACCTTGACCGTAACTGCGACTTTGTCACCGCCGTGCGCCCGCAGGCTCACGCACCACGCCTGTAGAGCACGTTGCGCGCCAAGGCCTGCCGCCGCCGCGTTGACAGGACGCACCCTTTCACTACCATAGATGCTTGGCGGCGCGCAGAGCCGGGCGCCGATCCCCGTAGCGCGTCGCTTTTGGTCGTGGCCCACCCACGTGCGGCAACGACCCGATGATGTCCAGAAAGGACCGATGATGAGCGAGACCCTGGCCGCCAAGATCCTTCGCGAGCACCTGGTCGAGGGCGAGATGACGCCCGGCGCAGAGATCGGCCTGCGCATCGACCAGACCCTGACCCAGGATGCCACCGGCACGATGACCTATCTCCAGTTCGAGGCCATGGGCCTGCCCCGCGTGCGCACCGACCTGTCGGTGAGCTATGTGGACCACAACATGCTCCAGGCCGACTTTCGCAACGCCGACGACCACCGCTACCTGCAGACGGTGGCCGCCCGCTATGGCATCCATTTCTCCCGCCCCGGCAACGGCATCTGCCACCAGGTGCACCTGGAGCGCTTTGGCGTGCCGGGCAAGACGCTCCTGGGCGCCGACAGCCACACGCCCACCAGCGGCGGCCTCGGCATGCTGGCCATGGGCGCCGGCGGCCTGGACGTGGCCGTGGCCATGGCCGGTTATCCGTTCTATATCACCATGCCCAAGATCGTGCTGGTGCGTCTGGTGGGCGAGCTGGCCCCCTGGGCGACGGCCAAGGACGTGATCCTCGAGTTGCTGCGCCGCCTCTCGGTCAAGGGCGGCGTAGGGCGCATTTTCGAGTACGGCGGCCCCGGCATCGACGGCCTGACGGTCCCCCAGCGGGCGACCATCACCAACATGGGCGCCGAGCTGGGCGCCACTGCGTCGCTGTTCCCCAGCGACGAGCAGACCCGCCGCTTTTTGGCGGCCCAGCAGCGCGAAGGCGACTGGCAACCGCTGGCCGCCGACGCGGACGCCACGTATGACGAGGTGGTCGAGATCGACCTCTCGCAGCTCGAGCCGCTGGTGGCCCTGCCCCACATGCCCGACCGCGTCGTGCCCGTGCGCGAGGCAGCGGACATCCTCGTGGACCAGGTGTGCATCGGGAGCTGCACCAACTCGTCGGTGGTCGATCTCGAGACTGTGGCGGCCATCCTCAAGGGCAAGGTGGTCGCCCCCAGCGTGTCCCTCGTCGTGAGCCCGGGCAGCCGCCAGGCGCTCGAGATGATCGCCGAGTCGGGCGCCCTGGCCGACCTGGTGTCCGCCGGCGCGCGCATCCTGGACGCGGGCTGCGGCCCCTGCATCGGCATGGGCCAGGCCCCCGCCAGCGGTGCGGCCTCGCTGCGCTCGTTCAACCGCAATTTCCA
>SKRJ01000008.1 GCA_007118555.1 Anaerolineae bacterium
ATTCCTTTCGTCATGGCGTGCGCCTGCCGGCCGGGCGTCACACGATCTGGCAGAGAGCCTATGTCCCGGATGGCAGCCGACCCCGCACAAAGAGGGCCAGGGCCGCGACGGCCAGCACCAGCAGCGCAGCAAACATGCCCACCATTTCCCACTCTTGGGCCTGCGCGTAGAAACCGGGGCTGTTGATGAGCGAGTAGATCAGCATCCCCATGGCCAGGGGATAACCCCACGCCGCCCATCTCTTGCTCTTCCACAGGGCCAGGCCACTGGCGATCAGCGCAAGAGCCGTGATCAGTTCGGCAGCCCAATGAAACACAAGAGCGAGGAACTGGGTCTGAATGTCGTGCACCTCTCCCGCGACCAGGAGGAACGCCCACACGATGAGCATGAGCGCTCCCACGACGATGGCATAACCGCTGGCGAATTTCATGACCTCTTCTCCATGCCCGCAAGAATTGTTGGTTCTTCCTCCGGCGGCGTCCGGATCTCACCGCGCGCCAACGAGGCCAACAGGCCCAGGGCGCAGAGCGCGGACGAGACGATAAAGGCGGTGCGGACGCTCTGCAGGAACTCGGGAAAGATGGCCGGCGTGATCGGCACCTGGCCCATAAAGATGCCAAACAGGACCATCACCGTCGCCATGCTGAGCATCTGGCCAAAGGTTCGCATGGTGGCCACCATCCCCGAGGCGACGCCGTAATGGCGCCGATGTACCGCCCCCATGATGGCGCTGGTGTTGGGCGATGAGAAGAACGCGAAACCAAAGCCGAGCACCAGCAACGACGCGACAATATATCCCATGGGGGTCTCGCCATCCACCTGGGTCAGCATCACGAGCCCCGCCAGAGTGGCCGCCATGCCGACGCTGGCCACCCAGCGAATCGCGACACGATCCGATAGCCAACCCGCCAGCGGCGAGAGGATGGCCTGCATCAGCGGCTGGGCCACCAGAATCGACCCGGCCTCAAAGGGGCTCAACCCCTTGATGTACTGCAGGTACAGGCTCAGCAAAAAGGTGGCCGACGCCGTGGAAGCATAGTCGATCAGAGCCGTGATGCTGGATAAGGTGAACATGCGGCTGCGCCGAAAGAGATGCAGCTCCAGGATGGGCACCGGCGCCCTCGATTGGCGCCGTAGGAACACGGTGCCCGCCACGACGCCGCCCAAGATCAACCAGACGCCGTTTACATTGGGCAGTTGGGAAAACCCCAGTATCAGAGCCACCACCGTAACACCATAGATGGCCGAGCCCGGTAGATCAAAGGGATCGTTGGGCGAATCGGCCCACTCGCCCTCCACCTTCCACACCGTGAACAGCAGGGTCAAGAGCGCCAGGGGCACGCTGGACCAGAACACGCTGCGCCAGCCCAGGGCATCGACCATCATGCCGCCCAGGAATGGGCCCGCCGACAGCCCCACATACACCGCCGCCACGTTGACCCCCAGGACGCGGCCTCGCTCCTGTGCGGGAAAGACCGACGTGAGGATGGCGACGCTGGTGGCAAAGATCATGGCGGCCCCGAGGCCCTGAAAGATGCGGCTCCCGATAAGCATCACGGCCGAGACGGAGAGGGCGCAGAGGGCCGAGGCAATGGCGTAGAGCGCAGTACCGATCACAAAGAGCCGCTTGCGTCCGTGAATGTCGGCCAGCTTGCCAAAGGGCAACAGAAACACGCCGGTCGAGAGGCTGTACACGGTGGACATCCAGCTCAGCAGGATCGCGCTCAGCCCCAGCTCCTCACCGATCGCAGGCAGGCCGATGTTGACGCCCGAGATCATGAATGGGGTAGAAAACGATATCATGGTAACCGCGATCAGCGCGGCGCGTCGACTGGCGGAATCTTGCATGCATTGGCTCCTGTGGGCAAGGGGGCCTGGAGAATGGCCCTACTCTAACGCAGGCAAGGCGACGGGTCAAAAAGGGGCTGGGGATGGCGAGAGGCTCCGTTCAGGGACGGAGCCTCTCGCTACGCATTGCAGTGGCCCTCGCTCACCCTTCCGCCCGGGGTACCCACACCCGCATCGTGCCAGGGTCGCGGTTGGCCCAGGCATAGTAGGGCACGGCCTGGAGCGTGGCCGGACTTAGCGGCGGGGTATCGTCGCTGGCGGGGCGGTACAGGTCGTCGCCCCAGGGGCCCATATCGGCCACGAGCCCCTCGGCGTCCACCGCCATCACACCGCCTAGCAGATCGGGGCGCCAGGCCGCCTGCATCGGCGCTTCCAGCGGCAGGCGCACGTCCAGCATGTCGACACCGTCCGGCAGGTCGGCCTGCTCCAGGCAGTACACCAGCGGCCCCCGCTCGATGCACACGCTGCCGCGGATGGCGTCGACCCGGGGATGGGGCTCGGTGAGCCGCGGTGCCAGGGGCAGGTGCAGGTCGACGACGTCGCCCGCGCGCCACGGGCGAGTGACGGTCGCATAGCTGCCGGGCACCGCGGGGGTGTCAACGCGTTCGCCGCCCACCGCCAGCCAGGCGCCGCTGGCCCAGGCCGGGATGCGCAGCGCCAGCGCCCACTCGTCGCCGTCGGTCTCGACCACCGTCACACGCACGTGGCCCTCCCACGGGTAGCGGGTCTCGACGCGCAGGATCCGTGAAGCGCCATCGGACGTGGGCGCCACGAGCTCGGTTGAGAGGTACTGGTGCAGTTGCACGCCATCGTCGCTCGTGCTGGCGGCATAGTGCCCGATCATCGCGATCTGGCGCATGACGTTGGGCGGGCAGCAGGCGCACGAGTACCAGCCGGGTCGCTCGACGCCGCCACGACTCTGGAGCGGGTTCACGTAGAAAAAGCGGCTCCCATCCAGCGAAACGCCGCTCAGGAACCCGTTGTACAGCGAGCGCTCCAGCAGGTCGGCATAGCGGGCGTCGCCGGTGGCCAGCAGCATGCGCCAGTTCCACATCATGGCGGCGATGGCGGCGCAGGTCTCGCAGTAGCAGCGGTCCGAGGGCAGCTCATAGGGCTGGCCAAAGGACTCGCCGGTGAACCGGGCGCCGTACCCGCCAATGATGTGGGTCTTGTGCGCCGTCATGTCGTGCCAGAGCCGGCGCATGGCGTCGAGCAGAGCGTCCTCGCCCGTCTCCAGGTAGAGATCGGTGACGCCCGCCGTGAGATAGAGCTGGCGCACGGCGTGGCCCTCGACGATGTCTGCGTCGCGGACGGGCACGCGATCCTGGTGATACTCGGGGCCATAGTGGCGCCTGTCGCCGCGCATCGTCCCGCGCCCCCGCTGGTCGACAAAGAACCGGGCCAGGTCGAGATAGCGCCCCTCGCCCGTCTCGCGGTACAGCTCCACCAGGGCCAGCTCGATCTCGGGATGGCCGGGCGCGCCGTCCCGCTTGCCGGGGCCAAACACAGTGTCGATATGGTCGGCCACGCGCCGGGCCACGCCCAGGAGCCGGGTGTTGCCGGTAGTGCGATGCAGCGCCACCGCCGCCTCGGCCAGGTGCCCGGCACAGTACAGCTCGTGGCCGTGATCGAGATCGACCCAGCGCAGCTCGGGGGCCACCACCTGATAGTACGAGTTCAGGTAACCATCCTCCTGCTGGGCAGCCTCAAGCAGGTCGATGAGCCCCTCCGCCATCTGTTCGATCTCGGGCTCGCGCCGGTTGCCCAAGTCATACGCAGCGGCCTCCAGCCACTTGTACACGTCCGAGTCCATGAACAGCGGCGGGCGGTACTCGCCCTTGCCCTGCCCGGCCGCCAGGCGCAGGTTGTTGAGGTTGCCGGCCTCATCGAGTTGGCGATAGCCATGCCGCAGGGTCACCTGGCGGTTGACCTCCTGCTTGTGGGCCCAAAAGCCCTCGTTCACCGACACGGCGTCCAGCGGCAGTGAGCGCCAGCGCGCATAGGGGCTCTTCCCAGTGTCTACATGCATCGTGATCCTCCCTCTCTGCAATGGTTAGCCAAGCGCTAAAGCTCGTGCAAGAGATGGGGCAGCGCGACGGGCCCCTCTTGCATGAGCTCTTCGATCGCTTTGATCTCGATAGGCGCCGCGCCGGTCAGCACGTCGCGGCCCGTGTCGGTGATCACCACGGTATCCTCCACCCGCAGGTAGAGGCGGTCCTCGGGCACCCACAGTTGTGGATCGATGGCGAACACGGTGCCCGGCGCAAACGGCCGGTGATGATAGGCGCCATCATCGTGCACCGCCATGCCCACCGGGTGCGAGAGATGTCCCCGAAAGGCCAGCATGCGCTCGGCGCCCTGACGGTACACCTCTTTGCGGAACGGCCAGTCCTGCCACACGCCGCGCATGGTCTCGGCGGCCTCATCCAGAATCTCGTCGGGCATGGTGCCCGGGCGCACCGCCTCCAGCAGTGTCTTGTGATAGGCCAGCACAAAGCCATACATCTCGCGCTGCCAGTCGCTGAACCGGCCGTTGACCGGCCAGATACGGCCGATGTCGTTGGTATAATAGTCGCACTCGGGGGCATGATCCATCAGCACCAAGTCACCGTCGCGCAGCGGCGCGTCGCAGCGAAAATAGTGGCCGTACCACATGTTCTCACCGCCGGCGATGATGGGGCGATAGCCCTCGCCCTGGGCGCC
>SKRJ01000051.1 GCA_007118555.1 Anaerolineae bacterium
GTTTCGACCCGTGGCATGTCATCCTCCTGTGGCAGGCAACGCTCGATCCAAATTCTGGCATGACGGTCATCATAGACGATGGCGTGTGGCCGTCAAGGAGTGGGCAGGCGGGGCTTGAGGGGTGGGGCGGTTCTGCCGGCGATCGGGTCGATAGCTGTGGGCCCAAAAAAAAGAACGGCACAGGTACCTGTGCCGTTCTTTTTGCTCTGGTTCTACCAGCGGCTGGAGCCGCCGCGTCCGCCGGAATCACGCCTGGGGCGCGCCTCGGCCACGGTGACGTTGCGACCGTCGATCGCCGTGTCGTTCAGCTCTTCGATGGCCTTTTGCGAGTCGGCGTCATTCGCCATCTGCACAAAGCCAAAGCCGCGCGAGCGTCCGGTGTCGCGGTCGGTGATCACGTCTGCCGTCTCGACAGGGCCAATGGCCTCAAAGGCCTGGCGCAGGCTCGCGTCAGTCGTGTCATAGTTCAGGTTTCCGACGTACAACTTCATGGTTCTCCCTAGTCCTGGTGCTCTGCACCACATTGAATCCTCTCGAAAGTCACCGCAACAAAAAAACCCCGACCAGGAAGAGGCCCTGGCGGGGTGAACCGTGCGAGTGCTTCCGAATCCTGTACATAGTATGCCACATTGTGCCGGCCATTGCAAATGGGGCCTGGTATGCTGTGCGATCGCCCGCGGCCCTTGTAGGGCTTGGATCCAGAGCATTGCCTCGATGGCCAAACGCTGGCATACTGTAGGGGCGGTCAGGCGATGCGGCGGGCGAGTCCGAGACACCCTGCGCGCCGCGTGGGGCCCCAGAGGCCTGCGATCCGGCTGGCTGTGCTTTGTAGGTAGCACGATGGAAGGAAACGAGATGAGCAACGCACGAGATGAACAGACCCGGGGCTCTGGCCCCGATCCGGAGGCGCGCGGTACCACCAGGCTCCGGCAGGAAACGGAGGATGAGCGCCTGTTACGCATGCTCGACAGCGAGCAGACGGCGTTCCTTGACAGCGATCCGTGGCGCGTACTGCGCATCCAGTCCGAGTTTGTCAACGGCTTTGACACGATGGCGGGCCTGGGGCCTGCGGTAACGATCTTTGGCTCGGCGCGCACGCCAAAAGAGGCCCCCATCTACCAGCAAGCCGTAGAGACGGCCCGACTCTTGGCCGAGGCGGGCCTGGCCGTCATCACCGGCGGCGGGCCCGGCATCATGGAGGCGGCCAACCGGGGGGCGCAGGACGGGGGCGGCGTCTCGGTGGGGTTTGCCATCGAGCTGCCCTTTGAGGAGGGCACCAACGATTACATGGACATTGCCCTCGATTTCCGCTACTTTTTTGTGCGCAAGACCATGTTCGTCAAATATGCCCAGGCTTTCGTGATCTTTCCCGGGGGCTATGGCACCATGGATGAGCTGTTCGAGGCGCTGACCCTCATCCAGACGGGCAAGATCCACAACTTTCCGGTGATCCTCTTTGATTCGGCGTATTGGGCGGGCCTGCTGGATTGGCTCAATGAAACGATGGTGACGCAGGGGAACATCTCGCCCCACGAGTTTGATCTGCTGGTCGTGGTCGATTCGCCCGAGGAGGTGCGCGACAGACTGGTCGAGATCATGCTCCCGGGGGACAAGGACGACGAGCCGGAGGGGGCCCGGTCCTCCACCTGAGCGAGACAACGCCCGGTGGGGCCGCTCCATCGGGGCAGAGGAGCATGGTGTGGCGCCCCTTGCGAGAAAACGGTGAGGCCGGACCTATCATGGGTCCGGCCTCAGAATCTATCATCGTCTGCTCGTGCGTCGGCCTCACGAACCGTATGTGCGTCGGTACCTTGCTAGGGGTTTTACAGAGCGCCGATCAGGTTCAGTATGACCAGGATCAGGGCGATGACGAGCAGTATGTGTATGATGCCACCGGCTCTGGGAAAGCCGGCGCTGTATCTCGGTCCAAGAAAACCCAGCAGCCACAGAATAAACAGAATGACAATGATTGTCCAGATCATGTTCGATCACTCCTTTGAGGAGTAACGCTCGGCCTGGCAGGCCAGCAGCGGCCCGGCCAGGCCAGAACGTTGCGGATACGATGTGCCCTACTCGTCGTCAAGCTCTTGGAGTCGGGCGTCGACCTCTCTCTCGGCGCGCTCACGGGTATACCCGTACTTTTCCTGAATCACGCCAATGAGCTCGTCCCTCCGACCTTTGATGCGGTCCAGGTCATCGTCGGTGACGTCACCCCACCACTGCTTGATCTTTCCACGGGCTTGCTTCCATTTGCCTTCAAGAACGTCTCCGCTCATGTTGGTCTCCTTTACGTTCTCAGATATGACTCTTGTTCGTCCAGACCGTTGTCTGGTCACGTCTATCTCCATTTTATGTTCAGACAAGGCCCCTGTCAAGGGCTTGTTATGTCTATCTTGTTGCTCGTCTGGTGTGCTGTAGCTGACTCGGCGGGCCGTTCAGGCTAGCAACAAATCGCGCCGCTATCAGCTCCCTCTGGTTCCGAAGAGTACCGAAAAGGGATGCGGCTAGCGGCGTTGGTTCATGTGTGGATTCACGTTGCCCGTCTGGTCCGGCGCCCCGGGCAACAAAGCGCGCCGGCGCTTTGTGCGGCCCCCTGCGCCTTTGCAGGGGAGCCATTTCTAGGGGAGTTACCGTGATCGCACCATGTTCTATCAATAAGCTATGCTGATGCGATCCCCGGTAACGTCTGATTTGTTAATTTCTGTTGCCCGTCTGGTCCGGCGCCCCGGGCAACAAAGCGCGCCGGCGCTCTGGGTGCCCCCCTGCTATCACTCAAGGGGGCTCGGTAACTACTACTGTTACCGTGATTCTATAATAGGCGAGCCCCCCTTCTTTTACATCGGCTTTAGGGATGATCTTGCTCTCAACACAAAGAGACCGCCTCGGGGCGGTCTCCATACACTTGTGTTCCGGTTGTCTACGGCTTGCGGTCTAGTCCTTTCGTAGGGCATCGTAGGCCGTATCGCGGTGTGCGGCGCCGCGTTGCGCCCTTTTCGCTAGGCATTGCCCTCATCAAAAGAGTCCGATTCGGCGATCCCCTCTTGCAAGGCATAGAGCGCTGCCTGCACGCGGTTGGCCAGGTGCAGTTTGCTCAGAATGCTGCTCACGTGCGTCTTGATGGTCGCTTCGGTCGTGCTCAGCCTTGCGGAAATGTCACGATTGCTCAGCCCCTGCGCCACCAGGCGCAGCACCTCGACCTCGCGGGGGGTCAGACCATTGGAAGGTTGCGTCTTTGTGCTGGGGCTGCGCAACTCTTGCAAGACCTGCATCGCGATGCTCGGGTGCAGCGAGACCTCGCCGCGATCCACCTGTTCGATGGACGCGATCAACTCGTCAGGCCTCGAGTCCTTGAGCAGATAGCCCAGCGCCCCCGCCTTGATGGCCGGAAAGACCTTGTCATCCCCCGAAAAGCTCGTCAGTACCAGAATGCGCGTGTTGGGTCGTTCTGTCCCAATCTGGCGGATCGCTTCGATGCCATTCATCACCGGCATGGCCAGATCCATGATCGTTACATCGGGTTCGAGGTCCTTTATCCGGGCCACGGCCTCTTGGCCATTTCCGGCCTCGCCCACCACCTCAACGTTTGAGGCTTGGGCCAGCAGCGCATGGATTCCCTTGCGCACGATGGCCTGGTCATCCACGATCAAGACGCGGATCGGTCTTCCCTCGGATGCGGCAGAGTTCTTCATGCTTGCCCAAAAGCCTCCCTAGCCTGTTTGTCTCGAACGAGCGGGTCCTGGGTGTGTGGGCGGATGATGGTGGCCTGAAAATGGATGCCGTCACCCCTACAGGGGCACGATCAGCTTGAGCGTGGATCCCTGGCCCGGCTCGCTCTGGATCTCCAGGCCTCCATCGATGCGCTCCGCGCGCTCTCGCATGCTCTGCAGCCCCATGCCGCCACGATCGGTTGCATCGTTCGGGTCGAAACCTCGTCCGTCATCCTGGATCTCGACGGACATAGAATCAGCGTCAAAGCGCACTCGCACCGTGACGTGCTTGGCTCGCGCATGCTTGACCACGTTGTTGAGCGCCTCGAGCACGATGCGATAGATGTCCTCCTCCTTGGCGAGCGGCAGGCGTCGCTCCCCGTGCACATCCAGGTCGGTCTGCAAGCCCGCCCGTCCCTCTACCGATGCGAGCCGTACCTGGATCGCTGCAGACAGCCCCTGATCCTCCAGGATGGGAGGGTGCAACTCAAAGATGAGCAGGCGAATCTCGAACAGGGCCTCTCGCGCCATGCCCTGGAGCTCGTTCAGGTTCTGCGAGGCGATCTCAGTTTGGCTATCGGCCAGGGCCATCCGCGCCGCTTCGGCATACAGCGTGACGCTGTACAGGGCCTGGGTCACCGAATCGTGCAGTTCGCGCGCCAACCACTGGCGCTCCTGCGAGACGGCGATCTGGTTCGCCTCACGACGCAGCCGGGCGTTCTCGATCGCAATGGCCGCGACATTGCCGAGGAGCGAGAGCATGCGTACATCGGTCTCGCCAAAGCCACCTGGCTTGTTGGCGACATTGAGCACGCCGAA
>SKRJ01000376.1 GCA_007118555.1 Anaerolineae bacterium
GACGAGCCCCGCAGGATCCTCTTGAGTAGCTATGCCGAGGTAGTACTGACCGAAGCCCTCAGTGATGAGCGCCACCCTGCCTTTAGCAAGCTGTTTGTCCAATCCGAGTATCTGCACGCAGCCAACGGTCAGCTCTTTTGGCGCCGTCTGCGCTCTGCCTCGGAGGATCCCATCTATCTGCTACACTATCTGTTGCTCGAATCGGAGCAGGAGCTCGATCGCCTGCATGATGCGGATCGCGAAGCCTTTATCGGTCGCGGCCGAGACGTGCGACTTCCTGCGGCCCTTGCAAAGGGTGCGGAGGGGTTCTCTGGCAGTGCCGGGGCTACCCTGGACCCGGTCATGGCGCTGGGGCAGGTGGTTGAACTGGGGCCCCATACCTCAACGCGGCTCTGTTGGGTGACTACTGCGGCATCCACCCGCCAAGAGGTTCTGAACGCAGCTTCGGAGCTGACCGATCTGCCAGCTGTGGAACGGGCCCTGGAAAATGCCTATGAGCAGAATCGGATCGAGCTGGCAAGCCTGGGCGTGCAGGGCCCCGAGTTGGCCGAGATCCAGGCTGCCCTGTCGCTGCTGATGTATCCCCATCCCAAGGGGCGCGCCGATGGCGACACGCTCGCGAGCAACGTCAAGGGCCAGTCTGGTCTGTGGCCCTATGCCATCTCGGGGGACCATCCCATCGCCCTGGTGCGCGTAGAGGACGAAGAGGATCTGGCTTTGGTGCGTCGCATGCTGGTGGCGCACGAGTACTGGCGTCGCAAGGGGCTGCTGATCGATCTGGTGATTCTCAACGAGCGTGGTACCAGCTATGCCCAAGAGTCGCAGAGCCTCATCATGCGCCTGGTGGCTTCTCGTCACAGCCGTGCCTGGGTGAATCGACGCGGCGGCATCTTTATCCTGCGCGCCGATCAGATGGCGCATGAGGACCGCACGCTGCTCTATGCGTCGGCGCGAGTGATCCTGACAGGCAAGGAGCACTCCCTGCGGGATCTGCGGGCGACGTTGAACCAGTGGCCGTCGGGCCTGCCCGTGTTTGAGCCGCGCAAGGCCGCCGTGGAGGTGCTGCCGGTTGACAATCCGGGCGAGGAGCCCGAGGAGCTGCTCTTTGACAATGGGCTGGGCGGGTTCACACCGGATGGCCGCGAGTATGTCATCCGCATCAAGCCGAGCGAGACGACCCCTGCGCCCTGGAGCAACGTAATCGCCAACCCAGAGGCCGGCTTCCTGATCACCGAGATGGGCGGCGGTTTCACCTGGTATGGCAACTCGGGCGAAAACCGCCTGACAGCCTGGCGCAACGACCCCGTGAGCGATACACCTTCCGAGGCCCTCTATCTGCGCGACGAGCAGACAGGGCAGGTGTGGTCGCCTACACCGTTGCCAGCGGGGGCCGATACGACCTTTACCGTGCGACATGGCGCTGGCTATACGAGCTTTGCCCATAGCAGCCATGAGCTGGCCCACGAGCTGACCCTCTATGTGGCACCCGACATGCCCGTCAAGATCGTGCGGCTAGAGCTGCACAACAAGGGAGACGAGCCGCGACAGTTGTCGGCCACGTACTATGCCGAGTGGGTGCTGGGTACCCTGCGCAGCATCACCCAGCAGTACATCCTGCCCGAGTATGACGGGAACACCGAGAGTCTGCTGGCGCGCAATCCCTACAATCCCGAGTATCCGGAGGCCTGTGCCTTCTTGGCCTCCAATCGGACCCCCGATTCCCTCACGACCGATCGAACCGAGTTTGTGGGGCGCAATGGGTCGTTCCGGCATCCGGCCGGCCTCGGGCGCAGCAGCCTGCAATCGACCGTACGACCGGGGGACGATCCCTGCGCCGCGATACAGGTGCTCGTGGATCTCGCGCCGGGCGAGTCTGACGAGATCATCTTTGTGCTGGGGCAGGGGGAAAACCGCGAGGCGGCCGTAGAGATCGTGCAAGAGTACCGGTCCGTCGAGGCCTGCGATCGGGCCTGGGAGGAGCTGCACCAGCTATGGGATGACGTTCTGGGCGCTGTAACGGTCAGCACACCCGAGCCCTCGACCGATCTCTTCCTGAACCGCTGGCTCCTGTACCAGGCGCTCTCCTCACGTTACTGGGGCCGATCCGGCCTGTACCAGTCGAGCGGCGCCTATGGTTATCGCGATCAATTGCAGGATGTGATGGCATTGATGCACACGCGTCCCGATCTGGCACGCGAGCAGATTCTGCGGGCGGCGCGTCACCAGTTTGAAGAGGGCGATGTCCTGCACTGGTGGCATCCGCCATCGGGCCGGGGCGTGCGCACCCGCATCTCGGATGATCTGTTGTGGCTGCCTCTGGTCACCACACACTATATCGACATGACAGGTGACGTTGACATCCTCGACGAGGAGAGGCCCTTTTTGCGGGGCGATCTCCTGCAGGATGACGAAGAGGACCGCTACGGGCTGTACGAGTCCACCGAAGAGGCCTACTCGCTCTTTGAGCACTGTCGCCGGGCGATAGAGCGAGGCGCGACGCAGGGCGAGCATGGCCTGCCGCTCATGGGCGGTGGTGACTGGAACGATGGCATGAACCGCGTGGGCATTCACGGCGAGGGCGAGAGCGTCTGGATGGGCTGGTTCCTGTACACCGTCATGCGTCGCTTTGCCAGGCTGTGCGCCCAACGGCAGGAGCACGCGCTGTGTGAGGACTATGACGAGCGTGCCGATCAGCTCTTGGAGGCCATCGAAGAAGGCGGCTGGGACGGCGACTGGTACCGCCGGGCTTACTATGACGATGGTACGCCCCTGGGGTCGCGTGAAAGCGACGAGTGCCAGATCGATTCGCTCTCCCAGTCCTGGGCGGTGCTGAGTCGGGCATTCGCTGGCGAGGATCTGCCTGAGGACCGAGAGCGCATCTACCAGGCCATGGAGGCCGTCGACGACCGGCTCGTACAAGAAGACGATCGCCTGGTGCTCCTGTTCACCCCACCCTTTGACCAGACACCTCATGATCCCGGCTACATCAAAGGGTATCTGCCGGGCATTCGCGAGAATGGCGGCCAGTACACCCATGCCGCACTGTGGACCATCTGGGCCCTGGCCGAGTTGGGGCGTGGCGAGCGCGCCGAGGCGCTCTATCGCATGATCAACCCGATTCTGCGCATGGATGATGCCGAAAAGCTGAGCACCTATCAGGTGGAGCCCTATGTGATCTCTGCCGATGTCTATGGGGTTGCGCCCCATGAGGGCCGGGGCGGATGGACCTGGTACACGGGCTCTGCGTCGTGGATGTATCGCCTTGGGCTGGAGGGCCTGCTCGGGCTGAAACGTCGAGAGAATCGGCTCTCGCTTACACCGCACGTGCCCGACGACTGGGACTCGTACCAGATTGACTATCGATACGGTCAATCCATCTATCACATCACCGTCACCTTGGGGGCCGATACAGCAGGCATCATGTTGGATGGGCAGACGCTGGAAGAAGAGCATATCCCGCTGGAGGATGACGGCCAGGAACATGATGTTGAGGTGCACGTCCTTTGCGATGCGCAAACGAACCCATAGCCGACCGAACGGATCATGCTGGGCGATGCTCCCGATCGTGACAGGGCATCGCCCACGAGTGACAGGCCTCGCGCCGGGCTGTCGCACAGTATAGGCGGGTGACTCGGGCCGAATCCCGTCACGCGGCTGGCTCCTGCGATAGGGCGCCCTGACCGTGGCCTGCGGCTGACCTCGGATCACCTCTACCTCGATTGGCTCCTTTCCTACGATCGTCATTCTCGCATCCCGTCTTTTGTCGGCGTGGGAGGGATCGGCGCTTACCGTGCATTCGGCACTCTGATGTCTACCTGTCGCTGGCGTTCCTCCCGCCAGGTGTTCTTCTGGTATAATAGGAACAGAAGTTGATATGCTAGCCAAGGTCTTGATAGCGAGAGGAGCGAGGCATGAATAAATGGGTTATCGGAGGTTTGATTGGCTGCGCCATAATCGCGCTGCTTTTTGTCGTCATCGTGGGCGTAGGCGTGGCCTTTTTCTGGCCCACGACAGGGGTCGTCGAGGAGGTTCAGGTCGTCCCACCGGCGGAAGAACGCATGCCGGAAGCGACGCCGGATCCCGATGTGATACAACCGACGCTGCCAGCCACACCGGCACCCCCGCCGGTACGGGCGCTGGCCGCCTCGCAGTTGGAGGATGGGCTGGAAGAGCTCTTTCGTGAGCTCGAGCCGGGCGTTGTAGCCATTCAGACCTATATCCAGCGTGGCGGCGTGGTGGGAACCGGCAGCGGTTCCGGCTTTATCATCGATGAGGAGGGCCACATCGTGACCAATGAGCACGTGGTGACCGATGCTACCCGTGTGATCGTGGTCTTTTTTGATGGCTTTTCTGCCGATGCGACGGTGCTGGGCACCGATGTCGATAGCGATCTGGCCGTGCTTTTGGTAGAGGATCTGCCGGACAATGTGCATACATTGCCCCTTGGCGACTCGGATGAGGTGGTGCCCGGCGAGTGGGTGGTTGCCATCGGCAACCCGTTTGGTCTGCAGAACACGATCAC
>SKRJ01000098.1 GCA_007118555.1 Anaerolineae bacterium
CCGAGCGTTACATCTCTCGAGCTAGCCACGAGCAAACCCTGCGCGGCGCCCATCACAGAATGAGCGCCGCGTTGTGCATCACGGCCACGCCGGTCGCCTTTGCAGGGATGCGTTTTGCTTCTGGACCTCTGTACTTGACACCCTATGGCCAACACCTATAATATCGTGTGCCTAATGGCATAGCTCATGTGCCTCAAGTCTCATACAGGGGCATAGTCCGAGCTAGAATAGGGGGTTGAGAGAGTGACCCGTGTTATCGTCGAGCAGGGAGAGTCCTTTGAGGGCGTGCTAAGACGCTTCAAGAAGGCTGTCCAGGAGGATCGCATCCTCACCGAAGTGCGCCGCCGGCGTTTCTACGAGCCGCCAAGCCAGGTTCGCAAGCGCAAGAAGGCCGCCAAGCGTCGCAAGAGCCGTCGGACGACGCTCAAAGACCAGATGAGAAACTACTAACAAGCTGCGCTGTATGGCAAGGAGCAAGAGATGGGGTTGCAGGAAGGGTTGCTGGCCGACATGCAAACAGCCATGCGACAGGGTGACGTTGCGCGCCGCGACACCATCCGCATGCTTCGTGCAGCCATTCACAACGCCGAAATCGAGCTCCAGCGCGAGGTAACCGATGCCGAAGTGCTTCAGATTATCGCGCGCCAGGTAAAGCAGCGCAACGAATCCATCGAATTGTTCCGGCAGGGCGGCCGGGAGGACCTGGTCGCCGCAGAAGAGGCCCAAAAGGCCATTCTGGAAGAATACCTCCCCGATCAGCTCTCGGAGCAGGAGATCGAGGAGGCGGTGCAAGAGATCGTCACCGAGTTGGGGGCGAGCGATATGCGCCAGATGGGCGCCGTCATGCGTGAGGCCATGCAGCGGCTGCAGGGCCGCGCCGATGGCCGCGTCGTCAACCAGATCGTCCGGGACATCCTCAGTCAATAGCTTGGGGAGAGGGCGCGGCCCTCTCCCGAGTTCTTTTCCTTTCGTTACCTCTTCTTTTTTTATGGCCCAGAGAACAGCTACATCCACGAACGGCAACCGGGGAGCCTCGCAGGCGTCTGACTCGGGCGACGCCGCTAGTTCGGCGCGCCTGCGCGACTCGCGTTGGCGCAAGCTCCTGCGCGGCCTGCTCTTGGGCATGTTGCTCTGGCTTGGCTGGGCCCTCTCCTCTCTCCTGCCGACCATGGATCGGGTTGATGTGGTGATCGGTGAGGCCTCTGCGCGCGACATCCGGGCGCCCCATCAGGTCTCGTATGTGAGCGAAGTTGAGACCGAGCGCGCCCGCCGTGAGGCGGCCGCCCACGTCCCCGATGTGTATGTCGGCCCCGATATGGAGCTGTTCGCCGATCAGGTGCAACTGTTGCGCGAGGCCATCCGCCAGATCGGCGAGGTACGCGCAGACCACGAACTGGCCGACGGTGAGGTGCCGGATTCGCTGCCCGAGCTCGCCGGCGTCGGGCTCTCGCACGAAAGATGGGCCAACATTCTCAGCCTGTCGGATGCCTCGTGGGACCTGGCGGCCCGCGAGAGCGAGCGCGTGCTGAGCATCATCATGCGCGATGAGATTCGCACAGGCGATCTGCCCCGTGCGCGACGCGATGTGCAGCGCATCAAGCTGGGCATCCTGACCCAAGAAGAGGGTGACGCCGTCAGCGCTCTTGTGACCGATCTGATCGTGATCAACACCTTCCTCGATCCTGAGCGCACCGAAGAGCTGCGTGACGAGGCGCGGGCAGGCGTCGAACCCGTGATGCGCGTCATACGCGAGGGCGAGTCCATTGTGCGCGAGGGCGAGATCGTGACCGAGAGCGCCTATGAGCGTCTGCAGGTGCTGGGCCTCCTGGAACCCACCCACGATTGGCGCCAGACGGTCCTCGAGTTGGGATTTGCCCTCCTTGTGGTAGGCGTCGCCATGCTGTACGTCGCTCGCGTTGATCCGCTCCTGATCGAGCGCCCCCGTCGCCAACTCTTGCTGGTGGTAACGCTGTTGATCGCGGGCGTCTCGGCGCGCATCCTGCTTCCTGGTCAGAACCTGTCGCCCTATCTCTTTCCGGGAGCGGCGGCGGCCATGCTCATCGTCTTGTTCATGAACATCCACTATGCCACGTTGATCGCCTTTGTCGTGTCGCTGGCTGTGGGGTTCAGCGCCGGCGGATCGTTGCCCCTCGCTCTCTATGTGCTGTTGGGAAGTCTGGTAGGGGCACTGGCCCTGATGCGAACCGAGCAGTTGAGCGCCTTTGTGCCCGCGACCGGTTACGTGGCGATTGTCAATATTGCGACGCTGCTGGTCATGCACGCTCAGATTGGCACACAGGATATACGAGGGATTCTGGAGTTGGCCGGTGTAGGTTTGTTGAATGCCGTGTTCTCCAGCAGTCTCTGTTTTGTAGCCTATACCTTTACCGGCAGGCTCTTTGGCATCACCACATCGATCCAATTGATGGAGCTGGCTCGACCCACCCATCCTCTCTTTCGACAGTTGCTGATCAAGGCGCCCGGGACCTACCATCACTCGATTCTGATCAGCAATATGGCCGAGCGCGCCGCAGAGGCCATCGGGGGCGACATTCTGCTTACCCGCGTGGGCTCTTATTATCACGATATCGGCAAGACGCTGCGCCCCCACTTTTATGCCGAGAACCAATCCGAGGGCGAGAATCCCCTGGACAAGCTGGATCCGCAGACCGCGGCCGAGATCATCATCGGGCATGCGGCCGAGGGGCTCGAACTGGCCCGGCGTTATCGGCTGCCTGACAAGGTGCGGGCCTTTATCCCGGAACATCATGGCACCACGTTGGTGGCGTACTTTTACCGCAAGGCCGTTCAGGAGGCGGGCGACCACGACGTGGACGAAGCCGCCTTTCGCTATCCGGGCCCCAAGCCCCAGAGCAAAGAGACCGCGATTCTCATGCTGGCCGACGCTGTCGAGGCCTGGGTGCGGGCCGATCGGCCGACCACAGAGCCCGAGTTGGATCGCGTCATTCGCCAGGTGATCAATGACCGCCTGATCGGTGGGCAGTTGAGCGAGACCGATCTGACGCTCAAGGATCTCGATAGCATTCGACAAGCCTTTGGCGATGTACTCAAAGGCCTGTACCATCCACGCATCCAGTATCCAGAACGGACATCGACCCGTACAGAGCGTGTGGCCAATGGCTAGATCCTTTGAATCACAGTCGATAGAGTCAGAAAGCATGAGAGAACCGGGCAAGCAGAGTCTCGCAAAGAGTTTTCGGCATGCAATCGAGGGTGTCGGCTTTGTCATCTGCTGCGAGCGCAACGTCCGCATCCATCTGGCCATAGCTATCGTCGTCATCGTCATGGGCCTCTGGCTGGGTATCGGCGCGATGCAGTGGGCGCTCATCGGTGTCGCCATCGCGCTGGTGTTTGCGGGCGAGATGCTCAATACCGTGGTCGAGTTGATCATCGACCAGCTCATGCCCGCCCACAACATCAACGCCAAGAACATCAAAGACGTGGCCGCCGGGGCCATCCTGGTGAATGCCATGGTGGCCGCCTTTATCGGGCTGCTGGTCCTGGGGCCTCCCCTGCTTGCCAGGCTGGGCCTGCTCTAACAAGGAAGCGAGATGGAACTGCGTCGCTATGCTGACATTATCGCCAGGCGTGCGTGGCTCATCGTTCTGTTGCTTGGCATCATACTGATCGGCCACCTCCTCTGGCAGCAGGTGCATCCCACCACCTATCAGGCCCACATGCGCTTTGTCGTCGGCGTCGCGCCCGAGCCCCCGGGCGATTACTATACCTTTGATCGGTACTATACCTGGCTCACCGCCGAGTATCTGGTGGATGATCTGGCCGAAGTGGTCAAGAGTCAAGCGTTTGCCACCCAGGTCGCCGACCGATCCGGTCTGGCGGTGCCAGCGGGGTCCATTCAGGGAGCCACCGCCGCCGGCAAGACCCACCGGGTGCTCAACATCAGTATCGCCTGGGGCAACGAGGCCGAGTTGGGCAGCCTGGCCAACGCCACGGTGAGCGTGCTGACGGAGGAGGCGGGTCTCTTTTTTGCCCAACTGGCCACCGAAGATGCCGTGGTCTCGCTGATCGACCCGCCGCAGATCGCCGCTGTGGGTCGCTCGCTGCGAGAGCGCCTCGATCTGCCGCTGCGGCTCTTGTTGGGGCTGGCGGCCGGGATCGGCCTCGCCTTTGTGCTGGACTATTTGGACGTCACCATCCGCAATCGGGACGAGTTGGCGGCGCTCGGCCTGCCCGTCATGGCCGAGGTCCCAACGGGCCGCTGGTGGGAACGCTACCTGCCCATCCGCCGCTCCTTGCCATAACGCCCTGACCGCTATCACAAGCAGGGCCACGTTATGAGCCTCGCCGCTCCTGGGCTATAATCCGATGCCTGACACCGGGAGGGATCTTGGAACTCAAAGAATACGTCCGCATCATCACAAGCCGCGGTTGGATCATTGTGCTGGCGGTTGCCATCACCGTGATCTCGGCCTTTGCCGTCAGCCGGGTACAGACCCCCGTCTATCGCGCCACCATCTATCTGAACGTCTTTCCTGGC
>SKRJ01000020.1 GCA_007118555.1 Anaerolineae bacterium
ATGTGGGTCAGGTGCGCCAGGTTGAACCCGCCCAGGGCGTACACGACGCCCCCCAGGAGCGCACCGATGGCGGTCATGCCCAGAGTGCGGCCCAGCCAGTACATGCCCAGCCCGGCCAGCAGATAGTGCAGCACGATCGAGAGGCTCACGGCGCGTATGGGGGTAAACGCCAGGTAGAGGGGCCAGTTGAAAGGGTACAGGGCGCCGATCTCGCCCGAGGCCAGCATCGGATAGCCGATGCCGACCTGCGGCGTCCACCAGGGAAGGCGCCCCTCGGCCAGCGCCTCTGCCAGAGCGACTCTCTGTGGATGATAGATGCGGGCGATGTCGCCCGCGTAATAGACCTCGCCCACAAGCAGTCGGCCGAACAGGGCGGCCAACAGCCCCGCTACGACCAACAGTCCGACCACAAGGGGCAGTGAGCGTCGGGGGGTCATGGACGGGCTCCCGAGGATGATATGATGTGCCACCGGCCGAGGGGCGACCGATCCATCGGCGCGCCCCCACGCTGATGGGCGCGCACCTACTCGCGAATGGGGCGCAGGCCCAGGTACACCTCGCCCGCGGTCAGCATACGGAGCAGCGTCTCGGGCGGGCGCCGATTGAGACGCTCGTGCAGCTCGCGCACCGACAGGGGTTCGTTGTCGTTGAGCACAAAGGTGCGAAAGATCGCCTCGATGATCGGGGTGTTGGGACCGACATAGTCGGGCTGCAGGCCGCAACAGGTGCGCAGGCTGTGGAGAATCGCATCGACATGCGAGACCTCGCCGGTCGTCTCGTCTATGGCGTCGATTCTCTCGTCCGCGCCATAGCTCTGCACCTTCTCACGGCAGTCGTCGCAGAGCATGTCGCGCAAATAGACGCGAATGTCGCGATGCTGTTTCTCCCACCAACTCATATCGATGTGAAAACGTGTGTCAAGGGTGGGGCGTCGCCAAGAAAGGGCCATCGATTTCCTCCCTAGCTGCCGGCGTAGCGGACGACCTGATCGCGAACGAGACCGCTGCGCTTGGACAGCGGGCGCTCGCGCATCTCTTCCGGCGTGCGGTACACCTCTCCCTCGAGAGAAGCATCATAGGCCCACTCGCCCAGGCCGACAGGATCAAAGCATGCGTTACGGGTCAATATGGCAAAGATGGGCACGGCTCCGCTGCGCCGGTACATGTTCGCGGCCGAGTAGATGGTCTTGCAGTGGGCCGCCCCCTGCGGGCTGAGCTTGGCCAGCTCCAGGAGCACGGTGCGGACGACGCTGCCCAGGCCCAGGCTGGTCTGCTGCGATTGCCACATCAGCCGGGCGACGCCCTCGGGATCGCTGACATCCACCAGGGTGTCCGGATCGTACCGCACACGGATGCTCGTGGGCTGCAACTGGATCGCCAGCGCGCCCTCCTGCACCGAGGCCCTGCGCAGCCATTCGCTGCCACCGCCGCGACGGCTGGCGGCGCTCAGAACCAGGCTCATGGGCTCGTCGCCGGGCGCTACTGTGATGATGCTGCCCACCACCAGCCCCTTGGACTGATACCAGTCGGCGAGCCCGGCCACATAGGCCTCTTCCGGAACCACCCAGCCCTCGTAGGAACGTCCCGAGCTCTCGTCGGTCAGCTTGACGCCAAAGTGTCGGCCCGGCGCATAGTCAAAGAGCCCCAGGAGCTCTCGGATCGCGGGCATGGTGCCGGCGTGCAGGTGGGGAAAGTTGAGTTGAAAGCTGAGGGGCGCCGTCTCACGGATGCGGGCCCCCTCGATACTATCCAACTCGTCGCCCAGTTCCTCTACGATATCCAGCATCGTGAGCCCGATCTGCTCGTCGCCGGTGGGCACAAAAGGCGACTGGGCCACGGCGGGCCGCTCGAACACCTCGGCCGGCATGAGGGCGCGCAGATACCAGATCTGTCGCTCGTCGCGGGCTACATTATCAAAGCGCTCATCCTCGCCCAGGGCGTGATTCAGGGCAAAGAGCGTCGCCTCCTGCGAGCTACCCTGATCCAGCTCGATCACGTGCAGCATCTCCTGGGCGGGCACGGGATGCCCCGCCTCATAGATCACCGCCTCGGCCAGGTTCAGGTGGCCAACGTTGACCTCGGGCAGGAGCGCCTCCAGGAACCAGGTGCCGTTGAAACGCACCCACTCGTCGCGGTCGTCGAGAACGGCGGCTACCTTGTCGCTGACGACGGGGGCGTTGGCCTCGATGATCTCGGCCTCGGTGAGGCTCTCCTCGGTGCCGCCGAGCAGGTCCTCGACGGGACGGTTGAGCAGATGCTCGTGATCGAACGCCGAGGCAAACTCGCGCTCCTCGCCGGTGTCGACGAGATTGACGCGGATCACGGCAAAGCCCTCGTACATGGGGTTGTGGCCCTCGCGGACGTCGGTGACGGTGCCCCGGGCAAAGTCGAGCTCGGAAAAGACCAGCTCCTGGCCGACCTCGTGGGAATCCATGGGTCGGTAGATCTCGCCATCGGTCACCTGCTGCGCGGCGCGGTCCTTTTCGCGTTGGATGTGGCGCACCATGAGCGACGAGACCAGCTCCTCCAACGGGCGAGGGCGCCCGCCTTCGAGGATGATGCCCGCCAGGTGATCCAGGTCCTCCTCGCTCACTGCGTATTCCTCATGCCAGAACTGGCTTTCCTGGGTGCGCATCCGACGCGGTCGAGCCATGATTCCCTCCCGGGCTTGTCTTTTCGCAACAGGTCAACGTAACAAGGCCCCGGCCTGCAGGGCCGAAGCCTTGACGGTCAATGGGCGAAACAGGACTCGAACCTGTGACCCCTTCCTTGTAAGGGAAGTGCTCTCCCAACTGAGCTATTCGCCCGCCCTACGCGCAACCCAACCACCGTCGAGTTTACCATAGACCGTCCTTGGCGTCAAAGCGTTCGGGGCCTTGGCCCGACAGCATTTCCAAAGTCCCGATTAAGGTAAAGTGACAACGGCCGACTCGTATGTCCTTGGGCAAAGTGCGCATTCATGCGCCTAGCTTTGCCCGTACAAGCTAATGTATGTAACCGTCTTGCGCTGTCTTGTAGGGAGCGAACTACGCATACATGCGTCCGTGTTCGCCCAGAGATCCGATAGGGCACTCTGCCGGCTTGGTAACTTGACTACAGTGTTGACTTTGGAAACGCCGTGGAACCTTGACCTGCTCTTGACTCGGGCCGTCGAGTTCCGCAGATCGTCTACATGACATCCGGGGCGTTCATCCCCATCAGCGCCAACACCCGCCTGAGCACGACCTGGCAGGCGCGCACCAGCTCTAGCCGGGCGGCGGTTAGGCCACGATCGTCCGCCTCTGCGCTGACGACGCGGCAATCCCGATAGAATCCGTGCAGATCCGAGGCCAGCTCGTAGGCATAGTAGGTCAGATGGTGCGGCGCCAACTGCGTCGCGGCCAGTTGAATGACCTCGGGCAGGCGCACCATCCGGCGCAGCAGCTTGAGCTCGGATGGGTGCTGCAGCAACGAGATATCGGCGGGGCCATAGTCCATGGCGCCGGCGTGGCGCAGGATCGAGCTGATGCGGGCATGGGCGTACTGAATATAGTAGACCGGGTTCTCGTCCGACTGCTGCTTGGCCAGGTCCAGGTCAAACTCCATCTGGCTATCGGGCGAGCGCGACAGCAGGAAATAGCGCATGGCATCGGGGCCCACCTCTTCGACCACCTCGCGCAGCGTGATCATGTCGCCGGTGCGTTTCGAGAGGCGCACGACCTCGCCGCCCCGCTTGAGCGTCACGAGCTGGTACAGGATCAGCGTCAGGCGGCTGGGGTCCAGCCCCAGGGCCTGCATCATATAGTTCATGCGCGGCACGTGGCCCTGATGGTCGGCGCCCCACACGTCGATCACCCGGTCGAACCCACGCTCGACAAACTTGTTGTAATGATAGGCAATGTCCGAGGCGAAATAGCCCGGCGTGCCGTCCGAGCGCACCACGACCTCGTCCTTGGCGCCGCCCAGCCGGGTGGCCATAAACCACACGGCTCCATCATGCACGTCCAGGTAATCGCCCTGGCGCAGCAGGCTCATGATCGTCTCGAACTGCCCGTTGGTGTAGAGGGACTGCTCCGAGAACCAGCAATCGTACTCGATGCCCATCATCGCCAGATCCTCGCGGGCTCCTGCCACCACGCGCTCCAGCGCCAGGCTGCCGATCTCGCGCAGGGCGTCCTCGCGGGGCAGCCGCAGGAACTCGTCGCCGCGCTCCTCGGCGAGCTGCTGGCCCATCTCGATCATGTAGGGCCCCTGATAGCCGTCTTCGGGCACGGCTTCTTCGCTGCGGCCCAGGGCCTGGGCGTAGCGGGCATAGGCCGTCTCAAAAAAGAGGCGCATGCGGCTGCCGGCGTTATTCACATAGTACTCGCGCTGCACCTCATAGCCGGCGGCCTCGAGCGTGGCGGCCAGGGCATCGCCCAGCACGGCGTTGCGCGCCGAGCCCATGTGCAGCGGCCCCGTGGGATTGGCGCTCACGAACTCGACCTGCACCCGCTGCCCGGCGCCCAGCTCGAGCTGGGCATATGTTTCCCC
>SKRJ01000161.1 GCA_007118555.1 Anaerolineae bacterium
ATCGACACGCGCCGGTTGCCATGCTCGCAGGCCACCAGGCGCCCCTGTCGGTCGTAGGTCAGGCCGTTGGCGTTGCCGCTGGGCTCTCGCCAGGGCGTGATCGTGTGATCCTCCGCCACGCGATAGATCGTGTCGGCGGGGATATCGCTAAAGAGCAGATAGCCGTCCGCGTGCCACACGGGGCCCTCGGTGAACAGAAACCCGGTCTGCACCAGCTCTGGCTCCAGGCCTTCGAACAGATCAGCGAGTTGCATGGTGTCTCCTTAAGCAAGCTCCGACAGGGCCACGACGCGGCCCTCGTCGGCGGATCGGATGATGGCGGACACGACCAGCGACTGTAGCAGGCCGTCGTGGTGGGTGGGCAGCGGCCCCGGCCCCTTCCAGGACTCGGGCTCGAGCGTGTCACCGAGGATGGCATCCACGATGTAATCCTGCAGCGCCATCGACTTGCCCAGGCTGTGGTCCCAACTCTCCAGCGCCCGCGCGGTTTCGCCCTCGGTGGCTAGGCCCACGGCGGCGGGCGTCGGCCGGTGCACCAGGGCGCGCAGGTTGGCCCCCGCCTCCAACAACGCATTCTGATGCGCCAGGAGCGCCTCTGTGTCGAGCTGCTGCGAGAGGTTGGCCCGCCAACTGGGGCGCGCGCCAAAGGCCGCCAGCTTGTTGTAAATCAACATTCCTTCCGAGCCGGAAAAGGCCATGTAGAACTCGACCAGCTCGTCCATATGCTTGATCCACTCGGCCTTGACCCGTATCCGCGCCCCATTGTCGAACAGCAACTGGGCATCGTACAGGTCCGGCGTAAAGCCCAGCACCCGCTCCTGCTTGACGGCGCACACCTCCTGGACCTCGGCGGGGTGCAGATACCAGCGCAGCAGGTCCACCACGTGGCTCAGCAGGAAATGGGCCGTCGACGAACCGGCGGCCCAGGCCTGGCTGCGCTCGCCCCAGAGGCGCGTGGGCACCGAGATGTTATCGTCCAGGCGCGACTCGCCATAGACGACATCGCCCAGCAGCCCCTGTCGAATGACATAGCAAGTGGCGATATCCATGGGGGCGGTGCGATTGGCATAGTTGATGAAAAAGCGCGTGCCGCGCTGCTCGGCTGCCTCGTACAGCGCCAGCGCATCCTCCACCGTCGTGGCCAGCGGCTTTTCCTGGAGGATGTTGGGGACGCCGGCCTGCATCGCCGCCATGGAGGGCTCGCGGTGATAGGGGTCCGGCGTGGCCACCACCACCAGGTCGAGGACATGCGCTTGCAGCATCTCCTGGATATCGCCATAGGCCTGGGCGCCCAGGGGGGCTGCCACGGCCTGTGCCGTTTCCAGGCGCAAATCGCACACCGCCGCGACCTGGGTCTGGGGGTTCTCGTCAAGGTTCCTGGCGTGAGCGCTGCCCAACAGCCCCGCGCCTA
The DNA here is from genome assembly GCA_007118555.1 of Anaerolineae bacterium. Classification (GTDB taxonomy): domain Bacteria; phylum Chloroflexota; class Anaerolineae; order UBA1429; family UBA1429; genus UBA1429. Next base: position 1,412 of record SKRJ01000161.1, read on the forward strand.
CCACGCCCACCTGTAGCTCTGGCATCCTGATACCTCCTGATAGCGATCGACCGATCTGGCGACCATTCTAGTAGCGGGACAGAACGCGTCAAGCCCATAAAGCGATTTTCGCCAACATCCGCCGAGTAGGATATAATAGCATGTTACCTTGGAGTTCACGTTTGTGCGTACTGAGGGGATTAGCGCTTTGCAGACACAACATTCGGTCTTGCATGGCACCTGGATTGCAGGCCAGGATCAGAGCGATGAGCTCTTCTTTATGTGGGCCGAGCGTCAGGCAGAGCCTGTGGCTGCCGCTACCGATCGGGCCCGCCGTCCACGGATTCGGCGGCATCCCTATGCCGCTACCACCATCGAGATTGCCGCGTTGCTCGATGCCCTGGCGCCCGAGGTGCCCTGGCGCGAGGCCCAGCGCCTTACCCGCGTCACCTATCTGCCTTCGGATGATGCGGGCCCCATCATGCCCGCCTGGCTGCGTTCCCATGACCTTGATGCCGAGCTCACCATACAGCCCTGGCGGGTCGAGGGTCTCGGCGTGCCGGCCAGCCACCTGCTTCATTTCATCGCCGTCTTGGCCCGCCTGAATCGCGACCAGGACGGTCACAGCCTTGGCAACGATCTTGTCTATTGGGGCATGGTGGGTCGCTTTGCTCTCGAGCTCTTGGCCCGCGAGCGGTTCCTGCCTGGCCTGGAGGGCGAAAACGGCTCTGTGCGGCCCGTGTGGCTCCCTGTGCTGGACGATCCCGACGATGCTCTGCGGTTCGAGCTGCTGGGGCAGGGCATGCCCTCGGCCTGTCGCGCGGTGACCCAGGAAAAGGACGCGCGCGATGCGGCCCGCCTGCTTCGCCCGCAGGCTTTGCTGCAGGATTTTCTGAACACCCTCACCGATCGCGCCGTGCGCGAGTGGGGTTTTCGCGGCAATGGCAGTACAGGGCATTCGGTCGCGGGGCGGCGCGTCGCCGGCGAGCCCGTCTGGTGGCACGGCCTGGCCCACCAGGAGCGGCAATCCTTGCCCGAGGCCAAGGTGGCCGAGATCGGCCGGCTGCACCAAGCCCTCAAGGCCCAATCGCAAAAGACCCACGTCGAGTCCGGCTCTTCCTTTCGGCTCTGCTTTCGCCTGGAGCCCCCGACGAGCGAGTCCGAGCAGGCGGGTGGCCCCAGCAGCCAGTGGCATCTGAGCTACTTTTTGCAGGCCAGCGACGATCCCAGCCTTCTCGTGCCGGCCTGGGAGGTGTGGCGCGAGCAGGACGACGCCCTCAGCTATCTGAACCGTCGTTTCGACAACCCGCAGGAAAAGCTTCTGGAGGGCCTGGGCATCGCCGCCGACCTGTGCCCCGCCATCCGTCGTTCGCTGCGCAGCAGTCCAACGCCCGATTCGACCGTGCTCTCGGATCAGGAGGCGTTCCAGTTCCTGCGCGAGATCGCGCGGCAGCTCGAGGCCATCGGCTTTGGCGTGCTCGTGCCGCCCTGGTGGAACACGCCCGATACGCGCCTGCGCGCCCGGGCCCTGCTCCAGGCCTCGCCCGAGGTGAATGGCCCCGGCATGCTCAGCATGGATGCCCTGGTGGCATACGATTGGGAGGTGGCCCTGGGCGATCTGACCCTCACCCGGGAAGAGTTCGAGCGGCTGGCCCAGCTCAAGACGCCGCTGATCCAGGTGCGCGGGCGTTGGGTTCTCCTGCAGCCTGATCAGATCGAGTCAGCCGTAGCCTTTTGGGAAAAGCACCGCAGTCGCGCCAAGCTGCCCCTCCGCGATGCTCTGGGCCTGGCCCTGGGCGCCGAGGACGACCTGGGCGGCATCCCCCTCAGCGACGTGGAGATGGACGAGACGCTGACAGGTGTGCTTGCCAGGCTTACGCAGCCCCAACAGCTCGAGTTGCTGCCGCCCCCCGAGGGGTTCCAGGGCACCCTGCGTCCCTATCAGGTGCAGGGCCTCTCCTGGCTGGCCTTTTTGCGGCGCTGGGGGTTTGGCGCCTGTCTCGCCGATGACATGGGCCTGGGCAAGACGATCCAGACCATCGCGCTGGTGCTGCACCAGCGCAACCACAATCCCGATGCCGGGCCAACCCTCGTGATCTGCCCCACATCGCTGGTGGGCAACTGGCAGCGCGAGGTGTCACGCTTTGGGCCCGATCTGCGCGTCGTGGTGCATCACGGCACAGGCCGCGCCGGTGGCTCGGCCTTTGTCGAGCAGGCGCTGGATAGCGATCTGGTCATCAGCACCTATGGCCTGGTGCGCCGCGACCTGCAGGATCTGACGCGCGTGCATTGGGAGAACGTCATCATCGACGAGGCGCAAAACATCAAGAACCCGGTCACCAAGCAGGCCCGCGCTGTGCGCCGACTGCAGGCTGACTTTCGCGTGGCCCTCACCGGCACGCCGGTCGAGAACCGCCTCTCGGAGCTGTGGTCAATTATGGCGTTCCTGAATCCGGGCTACCTGGGCTCCCGCACCAGTTTCCGCCACGATTTCGCCCTCCCCATTGAGCGCTATCAGGAGGAGGAGGCGGCGGCCCGGCTCCGGCGTCTCGTGCGCCCCTTTATCCTGCGCCGCGTCAAAACCGATCCCAAGGTGATCCGCGATCTGCCGGAAAAGTTCGAGCAGCGCATCTACTGCAACCTGACTCACGAGCAGGCCACGCTCTATGAGGCCATCGTGCAGGACTCGATGCAAACCATCGGTGAGGACGGCGAGGCCAACAACATGCGGCGGCGCGGCATGATCCTGGCCATGCTGACGCGTCTGAAGCAGGTGTGCAACCATCCCGCCCAGTTCCTGGCCGACGGCTCCCCTGTGGCGCGTCGTTCGGGCAAGATGAATCGCCTCACCGAGATGTTGGAAGAGATCCTGGATGTGGGCGAGCGCGCCCTCATCTTTACCCAGTACGCCCAGATGGGGACCATCTTGCAGCAGCATCTGCGCGAGACCTATGGCCAGGAGGTGCTTTTCCTGCACGGCGGGACGCCCCAGCGCCAGCGCGATGAGATGCTCGCCCGCTTTCAGGAGAGCCCGGACGCTCCCTCCATTTTCGTGTTGTCGCTCAAGGCAGGGGGGACCGGTCTCAACCTCATGCGCGCCAACCAC
>SKRJ01000343.1 GCA_007118555.1 Anaerolineae bacterium
CGACGTCGGCCTCGCGGGCGAGGGCCAGGGCCTCGTCGAACCCGCTCTGGTCAGGCTCCAGCAGGTCGCAGCCCCGGGCATAGGTGACCGTCGCGCCACGGGCCTGGGCCACCGTGCGAATGCCCTCCAGCGGCGTCACCGAGCGCGAGGGGGTCCCGTTATAGTTGCCCAGGAGCACGACGGGATCGTCGGCATTGGGGCCCACGACGGCGATCGAGCCGACGTCGGCCAGAGGCAGCGTGCCCTCGTTCTTGAGCAGCACCAGCGACTGGCGGGCCACCTCGAGGGCGAGCTGGCGGTGCTCCTCGCTGTCGTTGGCGCTGTAGGGAATGCGGGCATAGGGCACCCGCTCGGCCGGATCGAACATGCCCAGGCGAAAGCGCGTGCGGAACAGGCGCTCCAGAGCGCGATCGATGTCGGCCTCGTCGAGCAAGCCCTGCTCGACGGCGCCCAGGAGATAGATGTAGGTCTCGCCGCAGTTCAGGTCGCAGCCGGCCCGCACGGCCAGGGCAGCGGCCTCCTCGGGGGTATCCACCACCTTGTGGTGCGCAAAGATGTCGCGAATCGCCCAGCAATCCGAGACCACATGGCCGTCAAACTCCCACTCGCCGCGCAGGATCTCGCCCAGGAGCGTATCGCTGGCGCAGCAGGGCTCGCCGTTGGTGCGGTTGTAGGCCCCCATCACCGCCTCGACGTTGGCCTCGCGCACCAGCGCCTCGAAAGCGGGCAGATAAGTCTGGCGCAGGTCGCGCGGACTGGCCTGGGCGTCGAAATGGTGCCGATCGGCCTCGGGGCCGCTGTGTACGGCATAGTGCTTGGCGGTGGCCGCCACCTTGAGATAGCGTGGGTGATCGCCCTGCAGACCCTTGACCATGGCCACGCCGATGCGCGCCGTGAGGAACGGGTCCTCGCCGTAGGTCTCCTGGCCGCGGCCCCAGCGCGGATCGCGAAAGATGTTGATGTTGGGCGTCCAAAAGGTGAGGCCCTTGTAGATGCCTCGGTCGCCCTGTCGCACGAACTCATGGTGCTTGGCCCGCGCCTCGTCCGACACGGCCACCGCCATGCGATGGATCAACTCGGGGTTCCAGGTGGCGGCCATCCCGATGGCCTGGGGGAACACGGTAGCAATGCCGGCGCGCCCCACCCCGTGCAGGCACTCGTTCCACCAGTTGTACTCGGGCACGCCCAGCCGCTCGATGGCCGGTGCATCATGCACCATCTGGGAGATCTTTTCCTGCAGCGTCATGCGGCCAATCAAATCGCGCACCCGCTCATCCAGCGGGCGACCGGGGTCGCCATAGATCGCGGACTCCTGTGAGGTATGATCGCTCATGTCGTTCCTCCCGCCTCGTGATTACGCCACGCAAATACCGGACCAACCCTGCTTACAGTATAGGCGGGATGAGACGGTCTCGCCACCACAGATGCGTTTCTCTGGCACCCGTGCATGCTCGCTCAACCAGGATCGTACTCTGCACAAGGTTCGCTCAGAGGATCATCGTTCCCGGGTTGGGGCTCCAACCCTTGCCCTATGGGAAACGAGACATGACCATCCCAGTCAACGTCAAAATCGCTCATGAGATTGACGCCAATATCAGACACCGGTATCATAGAGATTGTGCACCTGCCGAAAGGCAAAAAGCCCCGTGCCCGTTGCGGGCCGATGGAAGGAAGGGCCCAAATGAGTCTGCGAAACGATATTATGGCCCGGTTCACGAACCAGGGCGACAGCGAGCCTATATTTGTCCCCGATCTCAACACATGGTACCGGCGCAACAGCAGGGCAGGAACTCTTCCCGAGCGCTATGTGGACTGGGCCCTGGCCGATATCTACCGCGATCTCGAGTTGCCGATCTGGCAGGTGGTGCGACCCTGGCGCTTTGAGGTGCTGGGGCTGGATACGGATGAGCAGGAAACAGAGACCGAGCGCGTGCGCCGGGTCGAAACCATCGCCGGCGTGCTGGTCTGGCGCTGGGAACGAGCCCCCGATGGCGGTTGGCAACAGATCGACTATCCCATCCGGAGCGCCGCCGATCTCCCCGCTGCCGTCGAGTGGGCCCGTGCCCTGGACTGCTCCCTGGACACCGAGGGCCTCACAGAGCTCGAGATGTCCATTGGTGACGATGGCGTTCTGGCCATCGAGGTGCCGCCACGCCCTCTGATGAATGTCGTGTCCCGGCTGCTCGGCTGGGAGGGACGGCTGGATCTCCTTCAGGAGCCCGCGATCGCCCATATCACCGAGCATCTGGAGCAAAGGCTACAGCCCCTGATCACCTCGCTGGCCCAGGTGTCTGTGCCAGTGCAGTACGCCAACGATCAACTGGATGGCGGCGTGCTCTCGGACACACTCTTTACCGAATACCTGCTTCCCTCCTATCAGAGTACAATGGAGGAGCTCCACGAGTACCACAAGCGATTCGTCGTTCAGTCTCGCGGTGCCGTCAAGAGTCTGCTCCAGGGCCTGATCGAGTCAAAGGTGGATGTGGTGGCCGGCTTTGCCTGTACCTCAGAGGGCGAGGGAAGCCTGGCCGATCTGCACGATCAGGCCGACGGGCGCATCACGCTGTGGGGCGGCATTCCGGGCGAGCTGCTCTTGCCCGAGACGGACCGGGAGACCTTTGACGAGCGGGTACGCCAGACCACGCGCATGGCACAGGGGCGCGAGCGCCTGATGCTGGGCATTTCCGGGGGCGTCCCCGTCAAGGCCGAACTGGCGAGGCTCCAGGCGGTACCTTATCTGATGCAACAGGCCCTTTCCTAGCTCATGCGCGGCGAGTATCGCCCGCCTGTTAGAAGTTGGAGACCATGGATCATCAAACATTGTTAGGCGAACTCGACGAGCTCCTGCGCGACACGTTCTCCCTCTGGGAGCCGGGCTGGGTGACCTTCAACTGGCGGGCCTACACCTATGACCATACGCGCCGTGTCACGGGCCTGGCGACCAACCTATGCCGCCAGGAGGGCGGCGACGTGCGGGTGACCGAGCTGGCTGCCCTGCTCCACGACATCACCAAACCCTATGATGGCGAGTATGTGGTGGACGCCGAGGGCAAGCGGCTGGTCGACGAGCGGGGCTACTGGTATAACGTCGTGCGCCGCCCGCCGCGCAGCAACGCCGTCACCCGGCTGTATGACGAGCTGGAGCTGGCGGGCACGCTGCACAACGAGTCCGGGGCCATCCTGGCCGAGCGCCTGCTGCGCGAACGCGGCGTGGATGCGGCCCTCTGCGCGCGGGTGGCCGAGACCATCCGCGATCACCTCAAGCCTTCCGAGGACGCGCCCGTCGAGAGCGGCTGCCTGTATGACGCCGACACCATCGACGCGAACATCGGCCTGCCAGCGTTCATCCGCAACATCTATATTCACCTGCACTATCACGACCAGCGCAAGGCCCCCGAGGCGCCCACCATCGAGACCCTGCTGCGGGAGCGCCCGCTCGAATACCTGCAGCCCTATATCCGCGACAACCTGCCCACCTGGAACGAGGGCAAGCGCCGTGATTTTGTGCCGCGGCTGCGGACCGGGGCCGGCCGCAGGCTGGCTCGGGCACGCCTCGACCGCCTGGCCGACACGTTCGGCTGGCTGGGCCAGGAGCTGGACGCCTATGCCGAGCAGTCCGACCACACCGGCATCGACGTCATGCTCCATTACATGACCCACGATGACGAGCCCAGCATCGCAGAGGAGACCTGTTACCTGTGCGAGCGGTGGCTGAACGGCGCAACCAAAGCGAGCACCCGCGCCTTTGTCGAGGCCATCCGCCGCGAGATCGAGGGCGAGATATAGCAGATCTGCATAGAGACGCCGGCCACACCAAATCGCGTGGCCGGCGTCTTGTTCCGTCCGCACCTAGCCGATCTGCGTCTCCGCCAGGTACTCTTCATCCAGCGTGACGCCCAAACCCGGCGCGCTGGGCGGGCTCACCATGCCGTCCTCATCCAACGTCAGGTCGCCGTGCAGCAGGCTGCGGCGCCCGCTCCCCTCGGTGACCACATGCTCGACGATCAGCCCGTTGGAGACCGCCGCCACCAGATGTACGTGCAACAGCGCCGAGCCGTGGGGCGCCACAGGCAGGTTGTGGGCGCTGGCCAGCGACGCGATGTGGCCAAACTCGGTGATGCCACCCAGCACGTTGGCGTCGGGCTGCAGGATGTCGGCGCCGCCGCAGGCGATCAGGTCGCGAAAGCCATAGCGGGTGTACTCGTTCTCGCCGGTGGCGATGGGGATGCTGGTACCCTGGCGCACCCTGGCCAGCCCCTCGTAATCTTCGGCGTGCACCGGCTCCTCGAACCAGTAGATGCCCAGATCCTCGATGCGCCGGGCGATGCGTAGGGCCTCGAGGGGTGAGTAGGCGTTGTTGGCGTCCACCATGATCTCGATGTCGGGGCCCACGGCCTCACGCACAGCCCGCACCCGCGCCACATCCTCGGCCATGGGCGCCCCGCCGATCTTCATCTTGATGTGGCGGGC
>SKRJ01000238.1 GCA_007118555.1 Anaerolineae bacterium
CGCCCCAGGCGGTGGGGCTGGCCGTGGGGTTCAGCATGGCGGTGGGGCTCTTTTTTGGCATCTACCCGGCCAGCCGGGCGGCCAACCTCAACCCCATCGACGCGCTGCACTATGAATGATTCGCGTCCGGTAACTCGCTAGACAACACACACGCCTGGCTTTTAAGCCAGGCGTGTTTTCCTGTCCAACCTCGGCCTGCTCTATTCGTCGGGCAACTCGCGCACCTCGCCCTCCTGGACGAGGCCGCCATCGGTGAGCATGCGGTTCAGCAGGGCACGGGTCTCTTCGCGCTCCAGGAACGTGGAAAGCAGGGCCTGCTTGTAGCGTACGGCGCGGGCGCTCTCCTCGGCCTGCTCGTCCAGCCGCTCCATCAGCTTGCCCGTCATGTCAGCCATGAGCTCGCGGAGCTGCTCTTGCTTTTTCGCCAGCAGCTCGTGAAGCTGCTCGTTCTCCAGCAGGAGGGCGCTGATGGCATCGCGCTGCCGGTTGCCACCAAACACGCCGATGACGCCCCCGGCCGTGAGCCGGTCGCGCAGCCGTTCCACCTGCCGCTCCAGCTCGGCGATGCGGGCATCGCGCTCCTTGATCTGCGCCTCGTACTCGGTTAGCATGCGCTGCTTGTCAAGGCTGGTTGCCTCCAGCAAGCGCTCGACGGTGGCCTCCTGTTGCCTGCGTTGCTCGGCCAGCAGGCGCTGCTCGCGGCGCGCGGCCAGCAGACCCCGCACCCAGAGCAGCACACCGGCCAGAATGGCCAGCACGATGATGGTGATCAGAACGGGCGGCGAGAATATGACCTCGGTCAGGGTTCCGTTGGGCATGTGCCTGTCCTTTCGCGACCCGGATGGCTCGTGGGCCACCAATGTGGTATGTTGGCGTGTCGCTATTCTACGTCGGGCGGGCTGCGGCTCCAAAGCGCGCCTGTCGCTTGACAGGCTGTCCCATTCTTTGGTAACACTAGGTCCACATCGTCAAGGGGGAGGAAACCGATGAAGATCACCGATGTCACCTGCTATCCCGTGTGGGCCGGGCACCGCAACTTTTTGTTCGTCGTCGTGGACACCGACGAGGGTCTGTACGGCGTTGGCGAGTCCGGGCTCACGGGGCGCGAGCTGGCCGTCAGCGGCGCGATCGAGCATTTCAAGCCGCTGCTGGTGGGGCAGGATCCGATGCGCATCGAGCACATCTGGCAGATGCTCTCGCGGGGCGGGTTCTTTCCCCACGGCAAGATCCTGGGCAGCGCCATCGCCGCCATCGATATCGCTCTGTGGGACATCAAGGGCAAGGCCCTGGGGCTGCCGGTGTACGACCTGTTCGGCGGCCGCGTGCGCGACAAGGTCGTCTGCTACTGCCACCTCGATGGCGGGCACGGCACCGAGACCGAGCCGTTGGTGCAGGACGCTGTGGCAAAGGCCGCCGAGGGGTGGAAGTTCCTGCGCTGGGGCCTGCCGAACGAGGGCGGACAGCTCCATCCCGGCCGCGCCATTCGACAGACCGTGGAGCAGTTTGCCGCCATCCGGGAGGCGGTCGGCGAGGTGCCCGAGCTCTGCTTTGACGTACACACGCGGCTCTCGCCGCCCGAGGCCATCACTCTCTGCCGCCAGGTAATGCCCTATCGGCCCTACTTTATCGAGGATCCGATTCGCTCCGAGAGCCCCCAGGCCTTTCATCTCCTCCGTAATAAGATCGACGCGCCGTTGGCGGCAGGCGAGCAGTTTTGCAGCAAGTGGGAGTTCCGCGAGCTCATCGACCATGACCTGATCGACTATGCGCGCATCGACCTGTGTATCGCGGCGGGGCTGACCGAGGGCCGCAAGATCGCGGGCTGGTGCGAGGGGCACTATATCGATGTCGTGGTGCACAACCCGCTCGGCCCCGTCTCGATGGCAGCGTGTCTCCAGTTCAATCTCAGCATCCCCAACTTTGCCGTGCAGGAGCAGCCGCGCAAGCCGGGGACCGTGTTGACCGATGTGGTGCGCAACCAGCCGGTGTGGGAGGAGGGCTATCTGCTGGCCCCCACGGCGCCCGGCCTCGGCATCGAGTTTGATCGCGAGGCCGCCGCGGCCTATCCATTCCAGATGAACGAGTTGCCCCATCTGCGCCGTGAGGATGGCAGCGTAACCAACTGGTAGAGTCTAGCGTTCGTGCTGGCGTAGCTGGCGAGGAGGTACCCACGATGACCTGGTGGCTCTGGATCATTGTTGCTATAGCTGTGTATCTGCTGGTGACCATGACGCCCTGGATTCTGTTGCAGGTCGCCGTCTGGCGCCTTCGACGGGAACGCCCCTATCTGGCCGCAGAAAAGGAGCAGCTCGAGGGGCTCAAGGAGGCTGAAGCCGAGCATGCGGCGCGTTGGCCGGAGAGGCCACGCCCCGGCCGGTATGAACCGGTGGATCGTGTGGCCATTGATCACCTGGTGCGCCTCAGAATCATCATCAGCCAGTCGAATGATCTCTGGCCGGCGTTGGCCGGCTTTGAACCGGAGCAGCCCGATCCTCTGCGGGTGCTGTTGCTGGGTGCCTGGCGGCCCCTGATCACCGCCCTGCGCACCTGGCGTAACAAGCGCCGCCTGAACGCGCTGCTCGAAGAGGGACAGCAGACCGTGGCGGTGCTCACCGAGCAGTGGACCGAGGCCCAGAGCATTCCGGGGCGCATCCAGACCGAGCTCGCCGATCTGCGTACCGAGGTGCGCCGTCTGCAGGCGCAATGGCAGTCCGAAGTGGACGCGGGCATGCAGGGGTTGGAGGCCATGGGCACCGGCCTGGGGCAGGTGGACGACTCGCTGGGCGGTGCCTTTCAGTCCATGCGTGAGGCGTCGCCCGATGAGGTGGCAGCCCGGACGCTCGAGTCGGAACAGACGCTCGTCGAGGCAACCGAGGCTGCCCGCGCTCTGGAAAGCGATCTGCAGGAAGCGATCGCCATCAGGCAGCGTGCCCTCGAGAGCCTGGAGCGCGCCGACTCGGGACTGCGCCTCGTGGAGGAGCGCTGGTCTGGCATGCAGGCCAGGGGCGCCAAGGATCCGGCCATGGCGCAAGGGGTACAGGCCCTGGGCGGCGCCCGAGCCGAACTGGTATCGCTGGCCGAGCCCGCCACACCAGCCGCCTATGCAGAGGTGCTGGCGCGCATGGATGCCTATCACACGCAGGAGAGATCGCTGGGCGAGCAACTGGATGCGCTGGATGGGTTGATGCACCGCAGCCAGGAGGCCCTGACCGGTGATGTGGGCGCGCTGACCGCCGCCCTTGAAGCCTGTGACGCCGCACGAGCCTCGGACAGACTGGAGCTCGACATCTGCGATGCCCAGGTCGCCCAAGCGAAGGAGCTCTATGCCCAGGCCGAGGAGCAGCAGGCTATGGGCACATGGCACGGCTATCAGACCGCCTTGTCCTTTGCCGAACAGGCGCGCGAAACGGTTGCGGAAGCGACCGCTCTGGCAGAACGGTCTGGCCAGGATCTGGCGCAGATCGAGGCCGATCGACAGCAGGCCGCACCCGAGCGCCGCGCCGCCATCCGCGACGGGGCCGACAAGGCGGGTCTGGCGCTGCAATACTATGTGCATCACTGGAATGACGAGCGCGAATCCGAATGGGAGCGGGTGAACACCCTGCTGGAGCAGGCCGATCGCGCCTGGCATAGCCTCCCGGCGTCGCTGCTGGAGGACGGAACGCTCAAACAGTCCGAGTTGCCTGCGATCAGCGAGACCCTCGAGCGGATCACGGCTGCCACACGCAGGGCGCAGCAGCTGGTCGAGGAGCTGGAGGGCTATCATGCCCGGGTGAGCAGCCAGCGCCGCACGTTGGAAGAGGGCCTGGCAGAGCTGGAGAACGATCTGAACGCCGAACTGGCCGCCGTGCAAGAGAGGATGCTGCCCGAGGTGCGTGACCAGTATGATGCCTGGTGCGAGAGCTACCAGGCGCGCCTGCGCACGTTGCAGGACGCCGCCCAGATCGACTATGACGAGGCGGCCGATCAGTGGCTGCCCAAGACCCTGTCAGAAGGGCGCGAGATCCAGGCCGCGCATCAGGAGGACATCTCCCGCTACCGCAGCCTCTCGCAAGAGGCCCTGCGGCGCCTCGACAAAGAGTGGCAGCGTCTCCAGAAACTCGATCCTATGCAGCATCCGCGTCCGCATGAGGAGGAGCTGGAGCGCCTGATCGCCGACTATGACGGGTGGCAGAGTGCCATCGAGGTCCAAGAGGACAATCCCGCCGTGCTTTCTGACCTTGTGAGCCGGCACGCCAGCAGCCTGGAGAAGCGAATCGACGCGGTCCGTGACGAGATCGTGGAGGGACGCCAGACCCTGACAGCCCTGGACAAGCAGTACCAACAGCAGTTGCAGGCAGTGCAAAAGAGCCGCAAGACGATCCGTACCCTGCTGCAGGACTCGCAGTGGGGCGAGATCGAGTGGGATCTGGCGGATGGTGAATCACTGGTGGAGCGTGCGGTGACCCATCAGGAGGCCA
>SKRJ01000102.1 GCA_007118555.1 Anaerolineae bacterium
CCACTATGCCCAGAGCACCAACCCTGGAAGATGGGCCGTGGCCAGGTCAGAATGGCTGGGCAGCACGCGCACCGTATAGCCGCTCAGGCCGCTCCTGCCAAAGCGCCCTCGAACGCCATAGCGCACCAATCCGTCTTCGGTTTGACCCTGGTGCTCCATAGCGATCGTGTCATAGCTCATGATCTGTCCTGTGGGGCCCATGGTGCCCAGACAGACCTGGACCATCACATCCTCGGCAGAGAGCGGCCCGAGGGCGAGGTGCGCGGTAAACTCGATCTCGTCGCGCACGGTGGCGCCATCCTGGGCGCTGGATTCGACGTTCGCCAGATGAATCTGCGACCAGCCCTCGCGTACGCGCTGCAGCCATTGGGACAGCTCGCGGGCGGCCTGGCCACCCTCTGCTGCCAGGCGCAGATAGCGCTTGACCGACGGCACATATAGCAGATCAGAGTACTCTTGCAGCATGCGCTGGTTGTTGAATCGTGGTCCCACGCTGGCCATCGAGCGCTTTATCATAGCCACCCACCCGTGGGGCACGGTGTTATTGCCGCGATCATAGAACAGGGGCACGACGTCCTTTTCCAAGAGGTCGTACAGCAGGTGGGCCTCGACCTCGTCACCATAGGCGTCATCGGCATAGGTCTCCCCTTGCCCAATGCGCCAACCGATCTCGGGCGAGTACGCTTCGTGCCACCAGCCATCCAGCGTGCTCAGGTGGATCGCGCCGTTCATGCAGGCCTTCATGCCGCTGGTCCCGCTGGCCTCCTGGCCATGGCGCGGCGTGTTGAGCCAGACATCGACCCCCTGCACCAGATAGCGCGCCAGGGCCATGTCGTAATCCTCGAGAAAGACGATACGATGGCGCAAATCCTCACGGCGGACTGCATGGATCAGCGAGCGAATCAGCTCTTTGGCGGGAATGTCCTCGGGGTGCGCCTTGCCCGCAAACAGGATCTGCACCGGCCGATCGGCCTGGTTCAGAATCCGGGTGAGGCGCTCCAGATCGTGAAAGAGCAAGAGCGCGCGCTTGTAGGTCGCAAAGCGCCGCGCAAAGCCGATGGTCAACGCCTTGGGATCGAGAAAGTCCCAGGCTTGGGCGACCTGACTCTGGCTGGCGCCCCGTCGCGTCAACTGGTTGACCATCTCGCGTCGAGCCATGCTAACCAGGCGCTCTCGACGGCGCTCGTGGGCATGCCACAGCTCCTCATCGGGGATGCGCTCCGCCCTCTTCCATAGCTCGGTGTCGGAGGGATTGGACTGCCAGCGTGGCCCCAGATAGCGCAGCAGGAGATTGTCCATATCCAACGAGACCCATGTGCGATGATGGATGCCGTTGGTGATCGAGCCGATGGGCACCTCATTGGCGGGGGTACCGGGCCACAGCCCCTGCCACATCTCGCGCGCAACCTGCCCATGCAGCTCGCTCACGCCGTTGGACCGGGAGGACAGCGACAGGGCCAACACCGCCATGGAAAAGGGCTCTTCGGCGGGAGCGTTCGGGGGGCGGCCCAGCGCCAGGAACCGTTCGCGATCGATCCCCAGCGTATGCATCCAGTCGGACAGATAGCGGTCGATCAGGTGGGGGGCAAAGAGATCGATGCCCGCAGGCACCGAGGTATGGGTGGTAAAGACGGTACCCGCCGAGGTCAGCACAAGGGCCTCGTCGAACGACAGGCCGTGGCGCTGCATTGCGCGGCGAATACGCTCCAGGCCCAGGAATGCCGAGTGCCCCTCGTTCATGTGGCACACCGTGGGCTCGATACCCAGAGCCTCCAGGGCCCGCATGCCGCCGATCCCCAGCAGGATCTCTTGGCGTATGCGCATATCGCGATCGCCGGAATAGAGCTTGCTGGTGAGCTGCCGGTCCTCGGGCTGGTTCGACTCGATGTTCGCGTCGAGCATATAGAGGGGGACACGGCCGACCTGGACGCACCAGATCTGGGCATGCACCTCGCGGCCGGGATAAGAGACCGAGATCGTCAGCGGCTGGCCAACCTCGTCTCGCTCGAGCTGGATCGGCATGTTGTGGAAATCATTGGTGGGGTAGGTCTCTTGCTGCCAGCCATCGGCGTTGAGGTACTGGCGAAAGTAGCCCTCCTGATAGAGCATCCCGATCCCCACCAGCGGCATGCGCATGTCGCTGGCCGTCTTGAGATGATCGCCCGAAAGGACGCCCAACCCGCCCGAGTAGATGGGCATTGCCTCGGTCAGGCCATACTCCATGGAAAAGTAGGCGATGACATCCTGACTCTCTGGGCCAGTGAGAGAGGGCGCCCCCTCCATATAGTCCTGCATCTCGGCATAGACGCGGTCCATGTGCGAGATAAAGCCCTCGTCATCCACGAGATCGTCCAGCCGTTCCTGCGGCACCCGACCCAAGGTCTCGACGGGGTTATGACGGGTGGCATCAAAGAGGTCGGCGTCTAAGCGACGAAAGAGATCCACGGCGTCGCGATTCCACGACCACCACACATTGTGGGCGATCTCATAGAGTGGGCCGAGGCGCTCGGGCAGCGACGGCACGATATGCAGTGTGCGAAAGGGTCTCAACATGTTTCCCCCTGAAGCTGGCTCTCGACACTCCCCGCATTATAAGCGCGAACGAGGCCCAAGGCCAATTGCCTCTGACGATTGCCTCCTGCCAGTGTGTCGTAATCCGGCGATGCAGCAGCAAGCCGGGGAGTGCATTTACGGCATCACTCCCCGGCCTGTGTCTCATCCATGGCCCCGGGCGCCTCAGGTGGTCTCGATCTCGCCCTCAAAGCCTGCGAACAGATCGTCCACCTCTTCTTTGCTCATGAGCCCCACCGCCTCCAGGACCTTGGCGACCACCAGTTCCTCGGGCGCCGCGCCCTCGACCTCGGTGGTCTCGTTGATGACCGTCTTGGGCACGCCCATGACGTTGTAACGATTGGCCATCTGCGGAAACTCGACCGCCTCTACCATGTCGGCGGTGATCATCTCGCTGGCCATGGCAAAGGCATGGGCGGTTCGCACCGCCGCCGGACAGTAGGGACAGGTCGGCGTCACAAAGACCTGCATATGCACGGGCTCCTCGATGCGCTCCAGTTTCTCCATAACGGCCTCCGAGAGGCCAGGAGCCTCGTTGGAGACGGCGACGATATCCTCGATCAGGGTGTTGAACTCGTAGCCGGAGGGGATGCCGTAGAACCGGATGCCATAGTCGGCCCTGCCCATGATGACGGTGGCCGGAATCCTGCGGATGCCGTACTCCTCAGCGACCTCCTTGTCATCCACCAGATCATGCACTTGCACCTCGATCTTGTCAGACAGCTCCTCGACCTCTTCCAGCAACTGCTTGGTCTCTTTGCAGAACTGGCACTCGGACGACTGGGTAAACACCTTGATGGTCACCGGCTCGGTGAGGCTCTGCTCGAAATACTCGGTCAGGAATTGACGATCTTTATCCGTAAGCATCGGCATGAGAGCACCTCCTAATCTTGCTCAATGGCCGCTGGTTGCGTGTTGATTTCATAAAAGAGCGCGGGATCGAACTTGGCCTTGCGGTCATACGTGTACAGGCCGTTGACCTCCTGCTCGATATCATAGAGTTGCGTATAACAGAGGGCACACATGCGCGGGTGCCGCAACAGTGTCTCGGTCAGCGCACGGTAACGCTCGAGGAACTCCTCGGCGCTGCTGGGCCGGCCAGCCTCGCCCCCATAGCCCCACCCGATGCCATCGCTCTGCCCCGGGTTCCACCAGATGCCGCCATACTCACTTACAAAGTAGGGCTGGCCCTCATAGGGCGCATCGTGGTCGGGCCGGTTGACGAACGGCTCCCCCCCTTTGGCAAAGGAGGCAAAGGCCGCCGCAAAGCGGGACGGGTTTTGCTCGTAATTGTGTACATCAAAGATGTCCGTTTCGACATGTTGGTAGCCACTGGTATCGATGACGGGGCGCGTGCGATCCACCGCTTTGGTCGTACGATAGACACTGCGAATCACGCCTGGATCCTGATCGATCTGGGTCTCGTTGAATGGGCACCAGCCCACCACCGACGGATGGCTATAGTCACGATGGATGGCCTCGAGCCACTGGGGCAGGAACACGTCCAGGGCCCGCGGATGGCTCACATCCAGGCCCCAGTTGGGGAACTCGTCCCACACCAGATAGCCCATACGGTCGGCCCAATACAAAAAGCGCGGCTCGAACAGCTTTTGGTGGAGACGCGCGCCGTTGAACCCCAGCCCCTGCGAGATGACGATATCTTTGCGCAGGGCCTCGTCGTTGGGCGCGGTATAGATGCCGTCCGGGTAATAGCCCTGATCCAGCACCAGCCGCTGAAACAGGGGGCGCGCATTCAGCAGGATGGCGCGCTCGGAGAGGGCCACCGAACGCATGCCAAAGTAGCTCTGTATGTTATCCCGGGCGCCTGCGTCAGTCTGCAGCGTCAGGTCCAGGTCATACAGGGTGGGATGCCCTGGCCCCCAGAGCTC
>SKRJ01000476.1 GCA_007118555.1 Anaerolineae bacterium
CCACGTTCCCGACAACGATCTCGCTGCCGGACACCAGCAGGGCCGCCACGATCAGATAGGCCGCCGAGGAAAAGTCGCCCGGCACGCGCACGTCCACGGCATCCAGGCGCTGGACCGGCCCGGTGACGCTATGGATCAGGTCCTCGCTCGTGACGGCGACGCCCCGCCCCCGCAGCATGCGTTCGGTGTGATCGCGGGAGGGCCCCGGCTCGCGCACCGTCGTGGTCCCCTCGGCGTACAGCCCGGCCAGCAGCAGACACGACTTGACCTGAGCGCTGGCCACCGGCAGCGTGTGCTCGGCGCCATGCAACGACTGGCCCATAATCGTCATGGGGGGCAGCCGGTTGCCGTCGCGGGCCGCGATCCGGGCTCCCATGGCCGTCAGTGGCGCGATCACCCGATCCATGGGCCGCCGGGAGAGCTGGGCCTCGGCGCGCAGCACGCTGTACATCGGCTGGCCCGCCAGCAGGCCCGCCATCAGCCGCATCGTGGTCCCCGAGCGGATACAATCCAGCACGTCCTCGGGCTCGCGCCAGCCGCGCAGCCCTTTCCCCCGGACCCGCAACGTCTCGGCGCCCAGGCGCTCGATCTCGATGCCCAGCGCACGCAGGCAGCCCAGGGTGGCGCGGCAGTCGCCGCTGTCGAGAAAGCCCTCGATGCACGAGGTCCCGTCCGACAGACCGCCGAGCAGGAGGGCGCGGTGGGTGATCGACTTGTCGCCCGGGACGGTCACACGCCCCCGGAGCTGGCTGGCAGGTCGCACGGTCAGGTTCATCGGTTCATCCCCCGGCGCCGATCCCGCGCCGCGCCGAGCAGCGGCAGGAGCGCGTCTATGTCGTCATCCTCCAGCAGGTCGATCATACGGGCCAGCTCGGCCTGGGCGGCCCGCGCCGCATCCAGAATGGGGCCCCGGTTGGTGCGCAGGATATCGGCCATCATCGGGATGCTGCTGGCGGCCACGCGGCTGGTGTCGCTGAACCCGCTGGCTGCCAGGGCCCAGAGCATGGTGTCCTCGCGCTCGGTGTCCTGCCGGTCGAGGCGCTCGGCGGCGTTCACCAGCGTGACGGCCAGCAGATAGGGTAGATGGCTGATGGCGGCCACGATGCGGTCGTGGCGCTCGGGCTCCAGGTAGA
This sequence comes from Anaerolineae bacterium, assembly GCA_007118555.1. Lineage (GTDB taxonomy): Bacteria > Chloroflexota > Anaerolineae > UBA1429 > UBA1429 > UBA1429. Next base: position 1,134 of record SKRJ01000476.1, read on the forward strand.
GGGGCCTCGCGCCCACGGCCCGGACCAGCGCCTCGGCCAGTTCCACCGCGACGGGCGCGGTGCGTTCCAACGGCGCCAGCACAAACACCCGATCGCGGTACAGCGTCGGCTCGGCCATGGACAGGCCCGACGACTCTTTGCCGCACATGGGGTGCCCGCCGACGGGCTGCACGCCCTCGGGCAGGTGCTCCATCGCCTGGCAAATCGCGGTCTTGGTGCTGCCCACGTCCAGCACGACGCAGCCCGGCTTGAGCCAGGACCCCATCTGGGCCAGCTTGGCCAGGATGTCGCCCACCGGCGTGCACAGGATCACCAGGTCAGCCTCGGCGACGCCCGCGCGCAGATCGCTCGTGCCACGGTGGATCATGCGCAGGGTGATGGCCGTGCTCAGGCTGCTCTCCCGGCGGGCCACGCCGACCACCTCGCGGCAGGCATCATGGGCCCGCAGCGCCGCCGCCAACGAGCCCCCCATGAGCCCCAGGCCGACGATTGCGACGCGCGCTTCGGACAATTGCATATGGCCTGCTCCTACAACGAGCGATCGACGGCGTCGGCGACGCGCGCCTCGGACAATTGCATTCTATCGGCTCCTACAATGAGCGATCCACAGCCTCGGCCACCCGCTCGAGGTCCGCCACAAGCTCACCAAAGGCCTTCGGCGAGATCTGCTGGGCGCCATCCGAGATGGCGATCTCGGGATGCGGGTGCATCTCGACCAGCAGCCCGTCGGCGCCCGAGGCCACCGCCGCCCGGCACAGGGCATTGATCCAGGACGCCTTGCCCGAGGCATGGCTGGGATCCACCAGGATGGGCAGATGCGTCAGCTCTTTGAGCACCGGCACCGCGCTGAGGTCCAGCGTGTTGCGGGTGTAGGTCTCGAACGTACGGATGCCGCGCTCGCAGAGCATCACCTTTTCGTTGCCGTTGGACAGAATGTATTCGGCGGACATCAACAACTCTTCCATGGTAGACATCATACCACGTTTCAGCAACACGGGCTTGTCGATACGGCCCACGGCATCCAGCAGGTTATAGTTCTGCATGTTGCGGGTGCCGATCTGCAGGATGTCAGCCACGCCGGCCACCATGGGCACCTGCTCCGGGGCCATCACCTCGGTGACGATGGCGAGCCCAAAGGCGGACTTGACCTCGGCCAGCAGGCAGAGGCCCTGCTCTCCCAGGCCGCGAAAGCTGTAAGGCGAGGTGCGCGGCTTGAATGCGCCGGCCCGGAAAATGTGCCCGCCCGCCTCTTTGAACGCCTCTGCCGCCTCAAAGATCTGGTCGCGGCTCTCCACCGAGCAGGGCCCCGCCATCATGACCACCTGTTTGCCACCGATCTGGCAGCCATTGACGGGGATGAGGGTATTCTCGGGGTGAAAGTCGCGACTGGCGATCTTGAACGGCTTGAGGACGCGTACCACCCGTTCGACGCCCTCCAGGATCTCGAACGCGTCCTCCTGCAGATGGCGCTCGTCGCCGATGAGGCCGATGATGGTGCGCTCTTCGCCGGCGGACACATGGGGCTTGAACCCCAGCTCGTGAACCCTGTCGATAACGGCCTGTACCTGTGCTTGGGGCGCATGACTGCGCATAATGACGATCATTTCGTGTTCTCCTTACTAGAATGGGGGTTGCTGGTCAGGTCGGGTCGCAGGCTGACGGCCTCGCCCTGGTAGATGTGCTGCACCGAGTTGGCGGGCAGGTCCGTGTTCCACCAGAGCAGCACGCGGATGCAGCGTCGCAGGCTGCCGGGCACGGGGATCTCGCAGCCATTGAGCAGCGGCACATGCTGCCAGCCCATTTGGCGAGCGGCCTCGGCGGGAAAGGCCGCGTCCAGATCGCCTGTGACGGTGAAATAGGCGCTGGCCAGGTCGTCGGTGGCGACCTGGTTCGCCGAGACCATCTCCTGCAGGAGGGCGCGGGTGGCGTCCAGGATGGTCTCGCGGCGGTTCAGCTCGACGGTCGTGGCCCCTCGGATTCCTCGCACGGGCATGGTTCGTGTCCTTTCTGGCGAGCCCGCCAACAAAAAAAGAGCGTGGAGTCTGCGCTCCACGCTCTGGGTAACCTCTTGGGTCTCTTGGGAGTTGCCTAGTTCTCCCTCTCCTGTGGCGCGCAAAACCCCGCTTGGTAGCGGGGATAATAGTAGTAGTAAAACCCAAATGCGCCGGAGAGGGCGGCACGGCCAGAATCAGGGGCCTGATGCCCCCGGACCCGATGCTCTGGCAGTGCGATGCCGGTCGACCCGTTCTTCACGATCGTGGCCTCCCTCAAGATGGCTAACGTTAGCACAAGCGCGCATCGCTGTCAATTTCGGTACCTCGGATGCGCACATCGTCAAGGCGGTGTCAAAGTCAGCGTAATGGTCAAGTAGGCGGGCTGACAGAATGCGCTTTGGACCCTATGGGCGAACACAAGGTTCGCTCCCTACAAGAAAGCACGAGACTGCTACATGCATTAGCTAGTAAGGGCGAAGCTCGTCTTCGCCCAAGGTGGTACGAATCGATGTCCGAGACTTTGCCCTTGTCGCGAATTTACCACTGCCCTGCGCAAATCGCCAAACCCAACGCGCACAGAGCCGACAGTGTGCTACAATAATTGGGCAAGTAGATGCCGTCTGAACGATGCATGGAGGCCATAACATGGTAGAAGCGATACAGTTGAACGGTGCAGAGACGGTACTCGAGGACGAGGCTATTCAAGATCTGGCCGGCGATCTTGAGGGAGAGCTCATTCGCCCCACCGACGATGGCTATCACGAGGCGCGCAAGGTGTGGAACGGGATGATCGACCGCCACCCGGCTTTGATCGTGCGTCCTGCCAATACCGACGATGTGGTACGGACGGTGCGCTTTGCCCGCCAGCACGATCTGCTCACGGCGGTGCGCGGCGGGGGCCACAATGTGGCCGGCCACGGCACCCACGATGGCGCCCTGGTGATCGACCTTTCGCTGATGCGAGAGGTGAGCGTGGATGCGGATTTTCGCACGGTGCAAGCGCAGGGCGGCGCCACTCTCGGCGATGTGGATGCGGCGAGCCAAACGCGCGGCCTGGCGGTGCCGCTGGGTGTCGTCTCCCAGACGGGCATCGCAGGGCTCACGCTCGTTGGCGGGCTGGGCTGGTTGCGCAACAAGTATGGGCTGACCGTCGATAACCTGCTGGAAGCTAAAGTGGTCACCGCTGACGGGCAGGTGGTGATTGCCAACAAAGACAGCAATGCGGATCTGCTGTGGGGCCTGCAGGGCGGCGGCGGCAACTTTGGGATCGTGACAAGGTTCACCTACCAGGCCTA
>SKRJ01000324.1 GCA_007118555.1 Anaerolineae bacterium
CCCCGGGAATTACAACGGCGTCGAAATCTTCCCCGGATACTTCCCGCACCGTCTTTTCAATGAAAACCGTAACATCGCTGTTGTATGCCTTAACTTCCCCCCTCTCCATACCCAAGACGAGGACTTCGGCGCCCCTTGTCTTGAGATAGCCCAGGGGAGCCAGCGCATGAGCTGCCCTTGTGAGAAACCTGACCGCGTTATGCGGAATGTAGACAAGCTTGCCATACAGAGACGCCCGGTCGTCAGCATTCCAGTGGGCCAGCACGGGCTCAAGCACTTGCAGCGCATGTCCATAGTTGCCCAAGGCGAGATATATGTCGGCGCCTCGGCTGAGTGCCCAAGCAAGCATCCCGTCATCCTCGGTGCGCTGCGCCCAGGACAGCATCTTTTCGGCTGCTTGCTCAGCGTGCACGTAGTTCGCCGTCTCCGTGTAGATTCCTATCAGAGGCTCCAGTGCACGGATGCAGGCGACAGCATTGTGCATGCGCTCGCTGATGGTCAAGGCTTCCTCAACGATGGGAAGCAGTTCCGGAGCGGTGATGCCGATCCCTTGGAGCACTTCTATGGCCAAGCCCAGTAGTAGCGGCAGCCTGATGCTGTCCCTATCCTGGCTGGTGGGCAGGCGCTCACACAACTCCAGACCTCTGGCAAAGTGCCTCCTCGACTCGGCAAGGGCCGCAAGGTGCTCGGCCCGGTCCCCCGCTCGCCGTAGCCACGCTATCGCCCGCTTGATGTTGCCCGCCTCCTCATAGTGGCGGGCCAGTTGTAGCGCCACCGGGTGATCGTGCCGCCATTTCGCGGCCGCTTCGTCGTGGTCGCCCCCATGCAGCGCAACCAACGCCTCGGCCACCGCCTCGTGCAGGTACACCCGCTCGGCAGGCTCCAGCGACTCGTACAGGCTGGTCTGCATCAGGATGTGGCGAAAGCGATAGCTGGAGAGAGGTCGTCCCTGGGCGCGACTCAGGCCCACGGCCGCGATCAGCCTATGGCGCGACGCCGCGGCACCGCTCAACGTCCGTACGAGCGCCAGCGGCTCTACCCCCAGCACGCGCGCCACCACCTCGGCCGTGAACGTCTCCCCCTCCACGCTACCCACCCGCAACGCCTCTTGTAGCGCGGCCGGCAGTCCCGCAACCCGCTCCGCAATGACCGCCTCCACCCGCGCCGGCAGGTGGTCCCACCGCACCATCGCCCCGACCGCCCAGCATCCCTCCGCATCGCGCACCAGCTCGTCGCGCTGCCGCAACGCCTCCAGCAACTCGGTGGTGAACAATGCGTTACCTCCCGTCTGACGGAAGAGGGCCTCTCGAAAAGCGTCATCCAAGGTGTTGGGTTCGGCGTCAATCAGGGCCGACACGAACCCCTCCCCGTCCGCCTGGTCCAGGTTCACGACAACGTCGCCATGGCCCCGTTGGATCTCGTGCACGATCGTGTCCAGGGGATGGCGACCACCGTCGCTGCCCAACGCCGCCGGCCGAAAGGCCCCGACGATCAGGATGCGGTCAGCGGCCAGGTGCGTCCCCAGGTGCAGGAGCAGGCTCAGGGTCCCCGCGTCCGCCCAGTGCAGGTCCTCGAGAATCAGCAGCAGGGGCTGCGCTCGGGCCACCCGCTGCAACACCGCCGTCAGTTGCTGAAACAGCGCTGGTTGATGGATATCGCCCCGCGGACGCTCTCTCCATTGGGCCACCAGCTCGCGCAGGCGGCTGGGCCAGGCCGCGTCGGGCAGGGCCGCCCCCTCCGCTCGCGCCAGCAAGGCCTCTCCGTCGACCAGGGCCCCCACCAGGTCGGGCCCCACCTCGGCCAGCGCCAGGCAGGTATGCGGCAGTAGCCTCCACAAGCGGGAGGCCTCCTCATGCCCGATGGCCCCCGCCTGCCAGGCCCCCTCAATCTCGCCGCCCAGCTGGGCCAGGATCTCGCGAAATGCCAGGTAGGGGTCACCGATGCCGGTGTAGGCGTTGCAGCGCCCCGCGGCGACCACGAGATCGGGGTGATCGCAGCCCGCACGCAGCGCAAGCTCCTGCATCAGCGACGTCTTGCCGCAGCCCGCCTCGCCTGTCACAAAGGCGAACTGTGTCTGGCCCGCCAGCATCTGGTCCAGGTAGACCTGTAGCCGGGCCAGCTCGCCATCGCGGGCCACAAACAGCGGCGGCTGATGGCGCTCCGGCTGCGATAGAAAGGCTGGCAGCCGCACGTGCAGGTCATCGGGGTGCGCCGCGCGCGGGGGAAACTCGCCCTGGAGGATGCGGTCGTGCAGCGCCGTGGTGCGGATGTCGGGCTCTGCGCCCAGTTCGCCGTACAGCTCCCCCCGACAGGCCTCGTATTGGGCCAGGGCCAACGCCCGTTGCCCCGCTACCGCCAAAAGGCGCATGAGTTGGCGATGCCCCCGCTCATCCAGCGGTTCCAGCGCCACCCAGCGCCGCGCGTGGCTCAGGGCATCGCCCACATTCCCCTGCCGCTCTCCCTGAGCTGCCAGCCCTTCCAAAGCCTCGACGGCCCAGCGGCGGCACCGATCCTGCTGCAACAGCAGCCACTCCTCGAACGGCTCGCTATCCGGCAATGAGAACCCCGCCAAAAAGTCGCCCCCGTACAGGCTGGCGGCCCGCTCCAGGCGCCGGGCGCAATCGGGGCAATCGGCCGGGTCGAGGTGCACATGGGTGCGACAGGCCTCGAGCAGCGTTTCCAGCTCCCCCACGTCCACCCGACAGCCATGGGGCGGCGATAGCGCCACGGTCTCATGGCTGATGGCCAACCAGGGGGTATCGTCGTGGCCCGCCCGGGCCAGCGCCCGACGCAGGGCAAAGAGCGCCTGGCTGAGAGACTGGCGCGCGCTGGACTCGGGATAGTCGGGCCAGAGCAGCCCGGCCAGGGTCTCGCGGCGATGGGGGCGACCGCTCTCGGCAGCCAGGTAGGCGACCAGGGCCCGCACCTTGTCCGAGTAGAGCTCGGTCAGCGGGCGCCCGTCCACCAGCAGGCCAAAGGGTCCCAACAACTCGATCTCGACACCCGTCATGGGCAGCCCCCCATTCCGCACCGGGCGCAGGGTCGCCAATTGGGCCGGGCGTCAGCGTATGGGGGCGAGGGCCATGGCGACGCGTAATCCAGTCACATCCATTTTAGCAAACCCGTTGCCGATTCGCAAGCCATGAGAGTCGCATGAGATTGCCAATAGACCCGTCTGCCATATTGGAGGCAGATCAAATGCAGGAGGCGGGCGATGCCAACCCAAACGAAAGCAGAATACCGCGCCTATATGCTGCGGCTCTGGTGGGTGCAGCGCGAGCAGGGTCCTACCTGGCGAGTCTCCCTGGAGGATGCTCGTACGGGCGAGCGGCGCGGGTTCGCCGATCTGGAGGCGCTGTTCTCCCATCTCCGTACTGGGCCACAGCAGGGCGTGGCAGAGCGCAAGCCGAAAGGAGCCGACGATGATCAAGATGCCGCGTAGCAGGAACGAGTTGGTCGCACGGAAAATGTCAGCAAGGAGGCCCAGGATGGCTATTCGAAGGATTGCTTTGTTGCTTGCCGTCGTGATCGTGACTCTCATACTCGGCGCCCCCCGGGGCGTGTCCAGCGATGACCTGTACTGGTTTTCGGGCCACATGACCGCCGAGCCCGAGCTGATCAGCATACCCAGGATTGAGCGCCTCTCGGATGGCACGATCACGATGACGGGCGAGACCTACAGGATCTGCTATCGCTTTGAGGAGGTCGACCCCACCCACCAGTACATCACCGGGTGCTGGTACTATGCGGCCGAGCGCCTGATCCATCCCGATGGCACGCAAGAGGTCTGGGGCGAGTCGGTGCAGCAGGACCTGGTAGCCTATCTTTGGGATGAGGGCGGCTGGAATGCCGAGTTCACCGGTGAGTGGGGCCTGGGCCACCCGCCTCGCAACGCCACCTACTATGTGAGCGCCAGAGGCTGGGGCACGCTGGAGGGCTGGCGCCTGGAGCACACGTGCAGCATGCCTCGCGACCGGCAGCCCTGCCTCGCCCGCATGACGCGATCGGTGGAGTGAGGGGCTGCGGACGATCACAGGCGATGATTGCGCAAGCAGCCCGCTCCTTTGGTAAAGCTCGCCCTGTCACATTGGCAAGCGAGCCATCATCTCCGCGCCTAGGCGCCTCTGGCGGACGCGATCTCCTGCCGGGCGATCTCGACGGCGCGGCGCACCTTGGCCAGGTTGCCGTGCACGGTATAGACGTCGCGCACGATAAACTCGAGGGCCACGTCGCGGGCGGCGTCCAGCGTCTCGCGGATGTGGGCGGCCCAGGCCGCCTCGTCCAGCGCCACGTCCACGGCGAAAAAGTTGGGGTCGGGCTTGCGCGAGTAGACGATATCGGTACCCTGCAGGGCCTCGCCCATATAGGCCTCGTCGCACCAGCGCGAGATCGAGACCTTTTTCAGGTGCGGCAGC
>SKRJ01000259.1 GCA_007118555.1 Anaerolineae bacterium
ACACAACGCGCAGGTTCGCCACGGTACCCTCGGGCAGGGGGATGCCGTTGGCCATGCGCTCGGCCTTGACCCGATTCTCCAGCTCGCCCGGCACCAGCACCTCGGTGAACCCCTCGGCGGGCGGCAGGCTCTTGATGCCCTGTAGCAACCGATCGATCTCCTGCTTGTAGGTAGCGACATCGGTAAAGGTCGCCACATCGATGGCCGCCACGACGCTGTTCTGGATCCCCGGTGTGGGCTTGTCGCCGCCCAGCAGATAGGGCGTCAGCAGAGCGTTGCTGGCCATGACGCTGGAGAGGGTCTCGAACATGAGGGCCAGCGACGAGGCCTTGTAGCCGCCAAAGGGGAGCAGAATGCGAGCCAGTGAGGCGTCGGTGGTCGGGTTGCCCTCGGCGTCCAGCGCCCAGCCCTCGGGGATGGGGATGCCCTTGTCCACCGCCAGGTTCACCTTGCCAAAGGCCGCCATGCTGGTGGCCCAATCCATCACCGGCGGATCCATCTCTCCCGCGGGCACCGAGATGGCCAGCGGGCTGTTGTGCACGCCGGCGGCCCGTGCGCCAAAGGGGGCCATGTTGGGCGGGTTGCAGACAAATGCCAGGCCCGCCATGTCGTTCTCGGCGGCCATCAGCGCGTAATAGCCCATGGCGCCCTGGTGGGTGGTGTTGCGGATCACGGCCCATCCGACGCCCACCTCGCGGGCCTTGGCCATCACGGTCTCCATGGCAAAGGTGGTGACCACGGGGCCAAAGGCGCGATCGGCCTCGATCAGGGCGATGGCCGGGGTCTCCTTCTCGATGCGAATCTCGGCCCTGGGGTTCATGCCGCCCCGCTCGATGTTGGCGAGGTAGGCAGGGACGCGGAGCACGCCGTGGGAGTCCACGCCCCGCAGGTTGGCCCAGACCAACACATGGGCCTCGGTGGCGGCGTCCTCCTGGCGAAAGCCTACTTGGCCAAACACCTGCGCGACGAAATCCTCCAGCGATTCGTGATCAAAGCGCAGCTCTGTCATCGGGTCACCTCTCTCCTGGATAGTGCGATTCCTGCGAGAGGGTAACGCCGTTTGGCCTCCCTGTCAACAGGTTCCTCGACAGGGGCATGGCTTTGACAGCACGCCTGCTCGCCCTATAATCGGTCGTATCAAGCGTGATGCGGTGGGGGAGGTAGCATGGCCAAGAGACGACGCGCGAGACGAGCGGGGCAGCCCACGCGGGCGGCCGAGCCGGTGCATGAGGTGGATTTCGCCAGCGAGTATCACTATGTGATGAGCGATCTCAAGCGTTTTGGGCTGCTGGCGCTGGCCATGCTCGCCCTGCTTGTTGTGCTGGCGTTGGCTCTGCCGGCACTGTAGCGTCGCCCTGCGACTGCGGCCGCAACCGCGGCCCTGTCCGACGCCAAACCACTATGACCGCCGAGGAGCCTCGGCGGTTCTTGTGTGTCGCAGAGCTGCTAGCCGGTCTCGGCCTGCACGTCGCGCCTGGCGCGACGGTGCGCCCAGAGATAGATCGCGCGATGAGCCACATTGGCGGCCAGATGCCCCGTGGCACGCGCGATCAGGCTGGCCCACAGGCTGCCCGTAAGGGCAAAGCACCCCGCGGCCACGCCTTCCATGGCCCAATCGAGATAGACAAAGGGGCGTCTGGCGTCATTGCGCAGGCCGCGCCGAGTCTCTGGCGCCAGAAGAGATGCCAGCACCCGCACCAGCGCCGCGCCCCAGGCCCCCGCATAGAGCCCCAGGGCAGGCACCAGCGCCCCGCGTAGAATGGAGGCCCAGGCCTCTTCGCCCACCAGATGCGCCGGCAACCCCAGAAACGTGCCATAGGCAGCGCCGGGGCTGTGATCTCTCGCGGGCCGGATTCGCCGCCAGTAGACGCCCCACAGGAGCGCGGTCCACACCGCTGTCAGCCCGGCCACCGCCGGCAGCCAGCCGCCCAGCTCCTCCCAAACCATCGGCACCAGACCGACCTGCACAGGATCCAGGTACCCCCACCGGAGGGCCAGGTACAAAAAGCCAATGGCATAGATCACCGTCAACATGCGTCGTGCTATCGGCCAGATCGGGGAGGATGAGCCAGGATCGGTGCGATCCTGGCGGGTAAGCATCCGCCGCAGTAGCGCCGGAATCTGGATCACAAGCGCGCCCAGCAGCAGCGCCAGGGCGCCCACGGCGAGGCTGGGACCGATATCTATGGATAGAGGCATCTCAAACGCAGGCATCTCGCTCCTTGTATTGTCGCAGCAATGGGTTCACAGAGGCCAGTATAGCATGGGGCGGCGTCCTGCGAAAAGGGGCGTTGTGGAAGGGTGGAGCGTCTCAGCGGCGGGCCGTCAGTTCGGCCAGGATGGCGTCGAGGTCGCGGACGGTGCGCTCAATAGTGAACATCTCCAGCGCCCGTTGCCGCCCGGCGCGGCCCATCCGGCGGGCTCGCTCACGATCGCGTAGCAGGGTCAGGGCCGCCTCGGTGAGGGCGGCGACGTCACCGGGGGGCACCAACAGACCGGTCTCGCCATCGACGGCGATCTCGGGCAGGGCGCCGTGGGCGAACCCGACGATGGGCCTGGCCATGGCCATGGCCTCGACATGGACCAAGCCAAAGGGCTCGGGATCGCCCGGCTGCAGGAACAGGTCCATCGCCGCCAGGGCGGGCGCCGGGTCGTCGATCTGCCCCGTCAAGACCCCGCGGTCGGCCAGGCCCAGCTCGAGCGCGAGCTGGTGCACCTGCGCCTCGTATTCGTTGTGCGCAAAGAGGGGGCCGCCCACGATCACGCCCCATACCTCGGGCATCTCGCCCCTCACCTGCGCCAAAGCCCGCAAAAAGAGATCCTGCCGCTTCCAGGGGGCCAGCCTCGCCACAAGCCCCACCAGCGGCGCCTCGTCGGGGATGCCATGCGTCTGCCGAAAGGAGCCCCCGTCCAGCGCAGGATCATGGCGCTCCATGCGGATGCCGTTGTGCACCACGACGGTATTGCGCTGCACGGGCTGGTGCCGCGCGGTGGCCTGCGAGTTAGCGATGATGCGGGCCGAAAGGGCGCCCAACAGCGTCTTGATGCCCGTATCGGCCCAACGGAGGCGCGGTGCGGACTCGCCCAGCCAGAAATCGCGCCAGTACCAGACAAAGGGGACCCGCGCCCAGCGCGCAGCCGGCGCGGCATAGAACGCGGCGCGGGCCGTGTTGGCGATCACCAGGGCCGCGCCGGTCTCACGCGCGACGCGGGCCAGGCCGCGCGTGCCGCTGACGAGATCGCCGACCGCCGACAGCGAGCGGCGCAGGCGCGGCAGCGGTGTAATGTGCACCGGCACGCCCAACGCCGAGGCGCGTTCCGCCAGGGGGCTGGACTGGCACGCCAGATGCGGCGCCCAGCGCGCCCGGTCCAACAGCTCCAAGATCATGAGCAGGCTGTGCTCGGCGCCGCCCAGGTCGGTGGCGTGGTCCACAAAGAGCAGGGGGGTGGGCCTCAGACGCATGGCATCCTCATCTCCGTGGCATAGCGGCTACGCATCATCGGTGCGGTTGCCTCTGCACCTGCTCCCATCCCGCCAGCTCCCGCGCAATCGTCGCTGCCGCCTCGGCGACAAACGCTCCCACCCGCTCGCAGGTGAAATGGCGCGGCGGCTCGTCGGCGGCGGGCAGCGTATCGAACCAGCCGAGGGTGCGGTCGCGCCAACGGCCGATCTCGTCGGCTCTCAGCAGCTCGGCGAGGTCGGCGGGTTGGGCGACGGCCAGCGCCCGCCAGACGTCGGGTCGCCAGGGAGCGCGCACGTAAAAGAGACGATCCACCTCGTCGGTCTCGCGATAGTAGAGGGCGCGCTCGACATCGCGGGGCAGACTGGTCGCGGCGCGAAAGGGCAGGAACAGACGCTCTACCCAGAGGGCGTCTGTGAGCAGGTGCACGGCATAGCCCAGGGCGACATCGTGCAGGTCGGGCTGTTCCGCTACCAGCCGGGCGTGGAGCTGGCGTGCGGCGTCGAACCCCTGCTCCTCGATGGCGCGGTGGAAATGGACGCGGCCCTTGTCGGCGGCGGACGTGCCCGGGCGCATGTGGATCGCGTCGGGCGCCAGCGTCCCCAGCAGGAACGCGGGCGATGGCTCGCTGTCCCAGATTTGAGTCAGCTCGATGGCCACGGCCAGATGCACCATGGGCAAGGGCATGCTCCCTCCCCGCCCGCTAAGCAGCCGGCTCGTCAGAGCCGTCGCCCTCTATCCATGCCATCTCGATGTGCGCCAGGCTAAGCGCCGCGACGCCACCTCGCGGGCCGTTGTGCCTGCCCCGCTCATAGAGGCAGAGCACCGGACCTTTGGGCATGACCGCCAGATCGGCATAGCCGGAGGGTCCATCGTCGAGCACGCGCTTCACCGGCCAGGTCGCCGCATCGTCATAGCTGACCCGCAGCGTCAGGTTGCGGCGCTCGC
>SKRJ01000202.1 GCA_007118555.1 Anaerolineae bacterium
CGAACATGCGCGCCGCTGCCGTGCGTTGCACCTGGCCACCCGACAGCTTGACGCCACGGGTGCCCACCGGCGTTTCGAGACCTTTTTCTAGGTCGGCGATGTCCGGCTCCATGACGGCCCGCCGCAGGGCCTGGGCCAGTTCCTCATCCGTGGCCTGCGCCCCGGACAGGATATTGTCATGCAGCGTCTCGCTGAACAGCCGGGGCACCTGGGGCGTATAGGCGCTGACCGGTGGCCGGAAAAAGCTGGCCGGATCCTCCACCGGCTCGCCGTTCCAGAGCACTTGGCCCTCCTCGAGGGGCAGCAGCCCCAGCATCGAGCGCAGCAGCGTCGTCTTGCCCGAGCCGATGCGGCCCGTGATCGCCACCAGTTCGCCGCGGCGCACCGCGAGGTTGATCCCCTCGATGCCCGCATCCGAGCCTTCATAGTGGCTCTTGATGCCGCGCAGCTCGAGCTCTTCCAGGGGCATGCGCACGCCCATGCGGGCATCGGGCACGCTCGGCAGCTCCTCGTGGGTGTACACCGGTCCGTGCACCACCGCTGTGCCCTCGGGCGCATCCTGCAGGAACGACTCGTCCCGATCGATCGAGACGCCCACCCGCCGGTACTGGGCGATCATGTGCCCGACATAGCGCAGGTACCAGGACATGCGTGTCAGGTAGGTGGTGAACAGGGCAAAGTCACCCACCGTAAAGTCACCGCTGCGCATGGCCCCCACCGAGATGAACAGCACGATGCTGATGCTGATGTCGATCAGGTTGCCCGACAGGGCCTGGTACAGCTCGGTGATCAGCGCATCCTTGACGGCGGCCTTGCGGCGCACCTCGTTCAGTCGGTAGAAATGGCCCGTGACGGCGTCCTCTGCCGAGGCCACCTTGACGGCCTGGGCCGCACCAAACACCTCGCCGATGAACCCGGTCACGCGGGCCGTTGCCTCGCGGTTCACCTTGCGATAGCGCCGGATGATCTCGCTCATGCGCATGCCGCCCAGCACCATCAACACCAGCGGCACGAGCACCAGCAGCGTGATCAGGGCATGGATGCGGAACATGATATAGAGCGCGATCAGGGCGAACAGCGCGATCCCCGCCAGGTCGATCAGCACCTCGATCCAGTTGTTTATCTCGCTCACGTCCTCGCGAAAGCGCGAGACGGTGGCGCCCGAGGCCTCTTGAAGGATGCGCGGCCGGGGCGCCGTCAGGGTCCACTCCAGCATGTTCTTGCGCATAAGCACTTCGTTGGTCTGCCAGATGTCGATGAACAACCGAAAGCCGAACACAAACGACATGTACTGGACGACCCAGACCGAGCCGAACATGGCCAGCAAGGTCCATGCGTTGAGACCCGCCGCCTGCTGGCCCAACAGAGCCGCGATCAGCTCGCGCATGGCCAGGCCGCTGAGCAACGGCAGTACGTGAAACAGGCCCCAAAAGAGGGTGTTCGCCCAAAACACCCTGGGGCGATAGTTTATGAGAGCTGTGGTATACCGATAGATCTGTTTCATGCAAACGCCTCCTGCATGCCCGTGGCTAGTAGCTCGGAAAAGTGCGAGTGCGGATCGCTCACCAGGTCCTGGCGGCGCCCAAACTCGGCCACGTGGCCATCGTCAATGATCATGATGTCGTCCACCCGTTGCACCGTCGTGAGGCGGTGGGCAATGATGATGCCCGTGCGACCCTCCAGCAGGCGGTTCATGGCCTTTTCCAGCAAGCGCTCGGTGGCCGGATCCAGCCGCGATGACGGCTCGTCCAACACCACGATGCTGGGATCGGTCAGGAACACCCGTGCAAAGGCCAGCAACTGGGCCTGGCCCGCCGACAGATCGCCGCCGTTGGGCGCCAGCTCCGTGTCCAGCCCCTCGGGCAGCCGCCGGAACCACTCGGTCAATCCCACGACGTCGATGACGCGCAGGATGTCGTCGTCGGTGATCGTTGCATCAAAAAAGGTCAGGTTGTCGCGCACGCTGGCCCGAAACAGTTGCACCTCCTGGGTCACCATGCCCACCTTGCGCCGCACATAGTCCGGCTCCAGGTCGTGCAGCACGGTATCGCCCAGGCGGATGGCCCCCGCCGTCGGGTCGTACAGCCGAAAGAGCAGGCGCGTCAGCGTCGTCTTGCCGCTGCCGGTGCGCCCCAGCAGGCCCAGCTTGCTGCCGGCCTCTAGCCGGAACGAGACCCGGTCCAACACCGGCTCGTCGTCCTCATAGGCGAACGAGACATTGTCAAAGGCGATGGGCAACGCGCCCTCTCCCAGGGTTCGCAGCCCGTGCCCCTTGATCTGTGGCTCGAGGGCCATCAGATCGCTGATGCGCTCGACGCCGGCGGCAGCCTTTTGCAGGTCCTGCAACTGGCGCGCGATCTGCTCCAGCGGCTCCAGCAGCATATAGGTATAGTGGATCACCATGTACACGGCGCCGATGGTCAGGATACCCCGCTGAAAGTAGATGATTCCCAGGGCCAGGGCGAGGGTCTGGCCCACGCCCCACATGACCGCGGCGATGCGGATCACGATCATGCGCTTGTCCCAGGCCGTGGTCGCGGCCCAGTACACATTGCGCAGCGCCTCATAGTAGCGCCGCAGGGTATAGAGGGCGCTTCCGTTAGAGCGGATATCGTCCAGCCCCGCCAGGCGCTCCTCGATAAAGCCGTACATGTCGGCATAGGCCTCGCGCTCGGCGGCCGAGTCGGCCACCGCGGCCCCGCCATAGCGGATCAGGCCCGTCAGACCCAGGGCCGCGAGGGCGCCCATGATGAGCCCCACGCGCCAGTCCTCGCGGATCAGCAACGCCACAATGCCAATGATCAGGATGCCGTTGCCCAAGAGCCGCACGACAAACTGGGTGAAAAAGTTCGAGAGCGCCGTGACGTCGCCATCGATGCGCTCGATCAACTCGCCCGGCGTGCGCTCCTTGTGAAAGCTCATGTCCAGCCCGAGCAGGTGCCGCGCCAGATCGGAGCGCAGGGCGTTGGTCGTGCGAAAGCCGAGATCGGTGCTCAGGTAGGTCGAGACCAGCCGCATCGCCTGTACGCCCATACCGGCCGCCAAAAAGGTCCCCGCTGCCAGCAAGAGATGGCTGGGTTCGGCTTGCGCCTGGGCGGCGTCGATGAACCCGCGCACGATCTGGGGGTTGACCAGTTGGAGCCCGATGGACAGCAGCAACACGACGCCCAGAACCAGGGCGGCGCGCCACTCGGGCGCCAGATAGCGGGCCAGGAGTTGGATATGAGATTGAATCGATCTGTGCTTGCTCATGCGATCTCCTTGACAGTGTGGGCGCATCAAGAGAAAGACGGCTGCAGCGACTCCCGCAGCCGTCCTGTCACAAGAACAAAAAAACGGCGGCGGGTGTCTTGTGGGCCCGTCGCCGAGTGATTCTCGCTAGAAATGACTCAACAGATAGGCGCACTCCACCCAGGGACAAAGCCCATCAGGCCCCCCACGAGGGCGGCGCTGTGGCGCATCCGGGCGATTGCCTTGAGGCTGGTCATTTCGCCAACTCCTACAACACGGAATCCTTACTACGACAAAAGCCACATTAGCACACTCCTGCCGGGATGTCAAGACCCGGATTTCGCTGTTTTGCGCGCCCCCCTCGACTCTGACGGGAGCAACGCCTGTCCCCACGAGCGACCCGGCCGGCGACCGCCACGCGCCCCGCTTTTCAGCCGCGCCATTCTCGGCTAATATAGGGGCGCACGGCAACCGTAAAGGAAAGAGGCAAACATGCCCGAAACCATAGATGCCCGTGGACTGGCCTGTCCGCAACCCGTCATCCTCACTCGCAATGCCATGCGTGAGGCCACCGAGATCGTGACCCTGGTGACGGGGCGCGACCAGGTGGACAATGTGCGCCGCCTGGCCGAGCGCGCCGGCTGGCAGGTGACGTTTGGCCAGGCCGACGAGGGCTGGCGCATCGAGATGACCCAGGGCGAGGCCGCCGGTGAGCCCGAGCTCACGCCCGACCTGACCGCTTGCCCGCCGGGGCAGGGCCAGCGCGCCCGGGTGGTCCTGCTCGCCAGCGACAAGATCGGCGAGGGCGACCCCGAGCTGGGCGGCATCCTCATGCGCTCGTTCCTGTACACCCTGGGCGCGCTCGAGCCCCTCCCCGAGACCCTGATCCTGCTCAATGCCGGCGTCAAGCTGGCCGTCGAGGGCTCCCCCGTGCTGGAGGATCTGCGCACCCTGGAAGGGGAGGGCGTTCAGATCCTGGCCTGCGGTACCTGCCTCGATTTCTACGAGCTCACAGAAAAGTTGGCCGTTGGCACCGTCTCGAACATGTACGTCATTGCCGAGACCCTGCTGGCCGCCGATCACACATTGATGTTCTGACCGCCTGACTCTCTAAGGAGCGCTGCATGGATCTCGCTGCCTATCGTCTGGTTGATCTGACCCACGTCATCGTCCCCG
>SKRJ01000154.1 GCA_007118555.1 Anaerolineae bacterium
CCCGACGCTGATGGCGGGCTCGGTCTCGCTGTACTGGCCAATGTCCGAGTTGATCACCAGAACGCAGGCCAGCAGCTCGCGGTGCTCCCGGATGAACGCCGAGAGTTGGGGGCTGCCAATCTCTTCCTGGCCCTCGAACAGGAACTTGACGTTGAGGGGCAACGCCCCACGGGTGGCCAGCAGGGCCTCTGCCGCCAGGATCGGCACCAGCATGTTGCCCTTGTTGTCGGTGGCGCCGCGGGCATAGATGCGATCGCCTTCAATGTGCGGCTCAAAGGGCGGATGGTGCCACTGCTCCAGGGGATCGGCGGGCTGGGTGTCGAAATGGCCATAGATGAGGACCGTGGGCCGCTCCGGGGCGTGCAGCCAGTCGCCGTAGACCACGGGATGCCCCCCCGTCTCCAGGATCTGGACATGCTCGGCGCCCGCACGGCCCAGGCGCTCGGCCACCCAGTCGGCGGCCCGGCGCACGTCGGGGGCGTGCTCGGGCAGCGCCGAGATGCTTGGGATCGACAAAAAGGCCAATAGATCGTCCAGATGGTCCTGCTGATGCTCATCGAGATAGCGTTCCAGCTCTGACATGGCGTGCTCCCCTTTCTGTGAGTGGGGCTGTGGCTAGGTCACCAACAGCGTCAACAAGATGCTCATCGTAATGCTACTCAGCAACGTCGAGAAAAAGATCACGCTGGCCACATAATCGGCCTCGGCATCAAACTCGATGGCCATGAGTGCGGCGCTCACGGCGGACGGCGTCGAGGATTGGGCGATGGCGACCTGACGCGCCAGGCCGGTCAGCCCCACGAGGGGCGCCAACACCATGGCCACCGCCGCCCCGCCAATGAGGCGCAGCACGACGCCCACCGAGATCTCTTTGTACTGGCGCCCAAACTCGGTCTGCGAGAGTTGCACCCCGAGCATCATGAGCATGATCGGAATCTGGGCCTGGCCGATGAGGGTCGTGGGCCGCATGATCACCAGGGGCAGCTCGGGCCCACCCCGCAGCAAGAGCGCCAGGACAAAGGCATAGATCCCGGGCAGCTTGAGCACCTGCAAAAACGTCTGTCGCAGGTTGCCCCCGCGCCCATGGGCGGCGAAAAAGGCGGCAAACGTATTAGTGGTCAGGTTCGTGGCCACAAAAAAGGCGGCCCCCAGCCCAAAGCCATCGATACCAAAGGTAAAGAGAATGATCGACAGGCCCAGGTTGCCCGAGTTGGTGAACGCGATGCTGAGAACCAGCGCGTTGGCCGCCTTGCGCGTCCAGCCGAGGATCCACCCGACGATCAGCCCAATCGCGCACATGACGACGGTAAACACCAGCACATAGACGATCATCAGCCCAAACTGCCCGGGGTCCACCTCGGATTGGACGATGGACGAAAAGACCAGGCTGGGCGTCAGCACATAGATCGCCAGCCGCGAGAGGGTGCGCTTGTCGACCGCCATGCGCCGATCGATAAGCACGCCGATGCCGATGACAACAAAGGCAGGCAGGACGTTGTTCGCGAAAATGTTCCAGGCAAGCGCCAAGGTGGGCTCCTCCGATGGATGGTTCGCCGCAGAATATACCGTAACGCAGGCATGCTGCCAACTGGGGTACGGGCTCTGTCGTGCCGTCGTGCTGGTTGGGGCTCCATCCACTTGCGCACGCCCCCAAAACGTATATGATGAAAGCATCGCATACGCGGTCGCGACCTGACCCTGTGTGGGCGCGACATGCAAGCCCTGCGTATTACGGAATCGATCGAGAAAGGAGACGTATGAAGATTGTGGTTCTGGATGGAGGGACCCTCAACCCGGGCGATCTCACGTGGGAAGGCCTCAAGGAGTTGGGCGATACAGAGATCTATGACCGCACGCCGGACGAGCAGGTGATCGAGCGGGCCAAGGACGCCGACGTCATCCTCACCAACAAGGTCGTGATCGACCGCGAGGTGATGGATCAGCTCCCCAACCTCAAGTACATCAGCGTGCTCGCCACAGGCTACAACATCATCGATACGGATGCCGCCCGCGAGCGAGACATTCCCGTGTCCAACATCCCCACCTATGGCACCCAATCCGTGGCGCAGATGGTGATGGCCCATGTGCTCAACCATACCCAGCACGTGGCCTATCACGCCAAGACCGTGGCCGACGGCCGTTGGTCGCGCTCTGACGAGTGGTGCTACTGGGACTATCCGATGATCGAGTTACACGGCCTGACCATGGGTGTGGTCGGATTTGGGCGCATCGGCCGGGCCGTGGGCGCCGTCGCCCAGGCCTTTGGCATGAAGATCGTGGCCTTTGACGAGTACGTGAGCGACCCCGGCGACCCCGAGGTGGACATGGTGAGCTTTGAGGATCTGCTCAAGCAGTCCGACATTGTCACCTTTCATACGCCCCTGACCCCCGAGACCGAGGGCATGTTGAACGCCGACGCGCTCAAGCTGATGAAGTCCTCGGCCTTTGTCGTCAACACGAGCCGCGGGCCCGTCATCGACAATGCCGCGCTGGCCGAGGCGCTGAACAACGAGCAGATCGCCGGCGCAGGCCTGGACGTGCTGGACGTAGAGCCGCCGCCCATCGATCATCCCCTGCTTGGCGCCAAGAACTGCTACATCACGCCGCACATCTCGTGGGCCACTCGCTCGGCGCGCGCCCGCCTGATGCAGACCACGGTGGATAATGTGGCCGCCTTTATCGAGGGCGAGCCCCAGAACGTGGTCAACTAGCGACCATCGTCTCCCCTCTCTGCCCCCCTCTGGCTCGAAGCAGAGGGGGGCTTGGGTATCCAAGCCTTGCGTCCGCCGCCGGGGCCATGGTTGGCAACAGCCCGGTGCACGAGTATAGTTGGGCCTGACGCAGCCACCGGCAGACGACACACACGACGAGGTTCCCGTGCAAGATTTCCGCGCCCTCACCGATCTATCGGCCGCCACGCGCCGCGAGGCTCTGGCGCGCCTGGCAACAGAGGCCCTGCCGGCTCCCGACGCCCGCCCCGCCGCGCAGCGGGGGGTGAACCTGCACTGCCACACGATCTATTCCTACAACGGCTATGGTCACTCGCCTGCGTCCCTGGCGTGGCTGGCCCGCTCCGAGGGCTGGTACGCGCTGGCCACCGTGGATTTCGACGTGCTGGACGGTGTGGACGAGACGCTGTGGGCCTGCGAGCTCGTCGGGGTGCGCGGCGCGGCAGGCATAGAGACCCGCGCCTATCTGCCTGACCGGCCCGAGACCGTGTTCAACTCGCCCGGCGAGCCCGGCGTCATGTACTATGTGGGCATGGGGTTCGGCGCCAGCGCCGCGCCGCCCGAGGCCCAGCCGGTGCTGGACGATCTGCGCGCCCGCGCCGAGGCCCGCAACCGCGAGATGGTGGCCCTCGTCAACGCATACCTGGCGCCCGTCGCCGTGGACTATGATGAGGATGTGGTTCCCCTGACGCCGACGGGCAACGCCACCGAGCGTCACCTGCTCATCGCCTATGACGCCGCGGCCCGGCGCCATTACCCGCAGAGAGATGCGCTGGTCGCCTTTTGGGCCGACAAGCTGGGGATGTCCGCCGAGGCGGTGGACGCCTTTCTCGGCGACGAGCCCCACCCCCACGATGCCATCCGGAGCAAGCTCATGAAGCAGGGCGGCGTGGGCTATATGGCGCCGGGCCCGGACGCCTTTCCCCCGCTGGATAGCGTCATTGGCGCCATCGCCGCCTGCGGCGCCCTGCCCTGCTATGCCTTTCTCGACGGCCAGAGCGACGGCGAGGCCGACATGGCCGCTTTGCTGGACGGCCTGGTAGAGCGAGGGACGCAGGGCCTGGTGATCATCCCCGACCGCAACTGGAACGTGGACGATGCGGTCCTGCAGCGAGAGCTGGTCGGGCGCCTGCATGCCACGCTGGATCTGGCCGACGACCTGGCCCTGCCCGTGTTCATCGGCACCGAGATGAACAAGCCGGGCCAGCGCAAGATCGACGATCTCAGCGTGCCCGCCCTGGCGTCCTATGCAGACCGGTTCATCCAGGGCGCGGACCTGCTCCATGCCCATACCGTGCTCCAGCGCGCGCACGGGGCCGGCTACCTGAGCGAGTGGGCCCGTGGCTGGCTGCCCGAGCGGCGCGAACGCCTCGCGTTTTACGCCGCGCTGGGCCGCAACCTGCATCCCAAGGCGGGCCGGGCGCCGACCATCCCACCAGAACTCTTGTCCGCGGGGCCAGACGCGCTCCTGGCCCACGCGTGGTAGACGCGCTGACACAGGAAAGGACCCACAGCCGCAATGTCTCCGGCACCCGCGCCTACGCCCATACGCCAGCAGTATCTCGACATCAAGCGCGAGTACCCTGACGCGATCCTGTTCTTTCGGCTGGGCGACTTTTACGAGACCTTTGACGAGGACGCCCATACCATCGCCGAGAACCTGGATGTGGTCCTCAC
>SKRJ01000177.1 GCA_007118555.1 Anaerolineae bacterium
CGTCCGGGGCGAGATCGATATCGTGGCCCGGGAGGGCGATTGCTGGGCCTTTGTCGAGGTCAAGACCCGCCGCGGACATCGGACCCAGTACCCCGAGGATGGCCTCACGCCCGCCAAGTTGGCGCGGCTGGTAGAGCTGGCCCAGCTCTACCTGGGTGAACAGGCGTTGAACGACGTGAACTGGCGCATCGACCTGGCCGCCGTCGAGTGGGACCCACACCAGGACGCCGCTCGGTTCAACCTGGTGCGCGGAGTGGGGGCCTACTGATGGACGGCGCGCCGCGCGTGGTCGCTATCGTGGGGCCTACCGCCGTCGGCAAGACAGCTCTGTCGCTGCGGCTGGCGCAGGTGTTCGACGGCGAGGTGATCTCGGCGGACTCGCGGCAGATCTATCGCGGCATGGATATCGGCACCGCCAAGGCCACCCCCGAGGAGCAGGCGGTGGCGCCCCATCACCTGCTGGACATTGCCGATCCGGACGAGGGGCTGACCTTGGCCCAGTTCAAGGCGCTGGCCGACGCTGCTATCCGCGAGATCTGGGCGCGGGGGCGGCTGCCGCTCCTGGTGGGCGGCACGGGGCTGTATGTGCGTGCCGTGCTCGAAGGCTGGACGGTGCCCGAGGTGCCGCCCAATGACGCGCTGCGCGAGACCCTGTACGCCCGCGCTGAGGAGGAGGGCCACGACGCCCTGCACCGTGAGCTGGCCGCCGTGGACCCCGACGCCTCCGAGGGCATTGACGCCCGCAACGTGCGGCGCGTCGTGCGCGCGCTCGAGGTCTACCACGAGACGGGCACGCCGATCTCGCAGCTCCAGCGCAAGGATCCCCCCGACTACCGCATTCTGCGCATCGGGCTCACTATGGCGCGCGAGGCTCTCTATACCCGAATCGACGCCCGGGTGGACGCCATGCTGGCTGCCGGCCTGGTGCAGGAGGTGCGCCGTCTGCTGGAGCAGGGCTATACGTCTGATCTGCCCGCCATGTCGGGCCTGGGCTATCGCCAGATCGCCCAGTACCTGGCCGACGAGATCAGCCTGGACGAGGCGGTGGCGCTGATCAAGCGGCACACGCGTCGCTTTGTGCGGCAGCAGTACAACTGGTTCCGCCTCAACGATCCCGACATCCACTGGCTCGATGCCGCGGACGACCCCGCGCCCGCCGCTATCGAGCTGGTGCGCGCCTTTTTGGCGCAACCCTGATGGCCGTGAGTGCCCCCGTGGCCGTCAGCGGCGCGCCAGGGGCACAAAGGTCACCTGCTCGGGGCTCCCCAGCGTCGGCGCGATGCCTGTGGGCAGCGCTGGGCTGATGCTCTCATTGCCGGCGACATCCCTGGCCCGGTAGCGCACATGGGTGCCGGTGGGCGCATCGGTGTAGAGCAGCACCGCCATGCGGATGCCCATGGTCTTGACGGAGGACAAGGTCTGCCACGCGCCCCAGGCGTGGCCGCCGTCTTGGGATTGTGACCACGCTATCTGGTTCACGTCCAGCCCGGACAGCCGATCGCGTACCCACCAGCCACTGCCGTCGGCCTGGGCCCACTCGGGCGCCGTGCGGTCGACGCCGATGGTCAACGGATAGTTGGTGGCGTTACCGGCTGCGTCCACCAGCCGCACCACGACCTGTCGTTGGCCCTCGGTGCTATCGAGGTGACACCACAGTGTGTCGGCCAGCGGCTGGGGCGCTGTGAACACCTGCACGCGATCCAGCCACAGGTTGCCCGCGCCGCTGAACCAGGTGCGGAACTCGAGGCCCTTGCCCGGTCCGCCCGGAGAGCACGAGGCGGCCTGATTGGGATAGGCCAACCCCAACACAAACTCTTGATAGGCCCCCGAGCCAAAATCATCGCCTGCAATGGCCTGCACCGCGTAGGTGACGCCCCCGGCACCGTCGGCCACATCCAGGGTCGCCATGCCCGCGCTCGAGGTGTTCTGGTTGGTTCGCAGCGAAAAGACCACATGATAGTTATGGCCGGAGGGTAGCTGGCAGATATACGGGCCGTAGGAAACGCCCGGTCCTGCGCCGGCCAGGTGCCGCAGCGCCCGATTGCCTGACGCCGCCGGGTCCCACACGATCTGCCCCGGGCCCTGATAGTGGAGATCCTCGGCTTCCCAGGCCCAGCCGTTGCTCAGGCCCATGGATACGGCGTCAGCCGATGCGACGCTGATGGGCACCTGCCACGCCGAGGTCCAGGCCGGGGCGCTTACCGTGCCGCTGGGCGGCGTATTGTCCACCTGCACGGTAACGCTGGCCGAGGCGCGGCCCCCGGCGTTCTCGGCGACCACGCGTAGTGTGCGGGCGCCGTCGCCTTGCAGCGCCGTGTTCCACTTCCATACCAAGCCGCTCCCGCCCACCGCTTGCAAGACGTTATCGACATAATATTCCATGCGGGTGACGATGCCGCCGGTGCTGACGCTGGGCTTGATCACGCCGCGCACGAGCTGGTTGGCGACGGGCGAGGAAAGAGATACGGTGGGCGGCGGGGGCGCCATCTTGGTCTTGGTATCGGAGCGGATGCTGCCCATCAGGGCGTAGGCATGTTGGCCCGGGCACAGGGTGTTGCCCACATCCCGATGCCCCAGGATCGTGGGCACGATCCTGTTGATCAGGTAGGTCTGGCCCAGCGGATCGAGGCTATGCAAGATACACTGATAGGCCGTCAACGTCGTCAGGGTATTGTACATGGCGGGGGGCACATGATTGTCATGAAAGTTGCCGATCATGGCAATACCGACGCTGCCGGTGCTATAGATGCTGGCGTGGCGACCGACGACGCGATTGCCGCCATAGCGCCCCTCATAGATGCGGCCGTCCTTGTCGATTAAAAAGTTGTAGCCGATATCGCCCCACTCGCGATCGATGGCGTGATACTTGTAGATGGCCCGCACCACGGCAGCGGGGTTCACCCCGCCATCACTGGTGACTGTGTGATGTACGATGAGGGCGCGGATGTCGCGATACTCGGGCGGCCAGGTCATCCAGCTCTCGTTGGCGCCCCATTGCGCACGGGAGATGATGGCCGGCTGCCCGCTGGCCTCGATGGTGGGTTCGTCCCAGTCCAGACTGGACGGGCCCTCGCGCGTGTCGAGGAACACCAGGCGCAGGTGGCGCAGTTCGGGCTGCTGGCCCGAGCCACCGGCGGTCAGGGTCGCGCGGAACTGGATGTGGCGGGCCTCGCCAAAGGCCAGCGGCGAGCTCTGCAGATCCCGCGTGCCGGGTACATAGTCCTCGCCGTCGAGGGTGCGCCAGCTCCCCCAATGGGCGCCATCGGCGCTGGTTCGGGCCTGGAGGCTGATCGTGGATGAGCCTGGCGTCCGGCGCTGCCATAACAGGCCATAGGCCACAAAGAGGGCCCCCGGTGATAGCGTGGGCGAGGTATAGTTGCCCTGCTGGCGACCGGACGCCAGGGCGAGGGCGCCTGTCTCGGGAACGACGGCAAGGCCATCGAGCGTCCCACTCTGCCAATCTGTTGCCGTGGCAAAGGTGATATCCGGGCGCAGCGTGGGGGCAGGGGCGCTTCCTGCGGCAGATACCGTGGGCCCTGCGTACGTGCCCGCGGCCGGCTCGGCGGCGATGTGGCCATGCCCATCGTCAAAGCGAAAGCGGTAGGTGTGCTCGCCGGCGGGCAGCGTCGTCGCATACACATAGGTCCACCCTGTGGATGCGCTGCCGCTCTCGCGGCGCATGGTCTCGGCCCGGCCATCGATGATGACGTTGGCAATGGGCGGGGGCGTGCCCATGTCGCTGTAATAGTGCACTTTGTAGACAAAGGTAGTGGCCCGATCGCCGCTGGTGGGCGCGACATTTCCTCCGCTCAACACGCCCCGTTGCGGCGCGAGCAGGCCGGTGCCCTGGTAATAGTGGGCGAGGATCTGGCTGTGGGTGGCCCCCTCCAAGGCCATGGCGCGGGCCCCGTGCTGGCACATGCCCACACCGTGGCCCCAGCGGGTGGCCTTGCCGCAAATGCAGGGCACGCCCCGGCAGTAGGGGAGAGCGCTCACCCAGACATCCTCGCTGTTCTCGGTATGACCGCCGCAATGGGCGTGGAAAAAGGCATAGATGATCGAGCCGTTGTAGGTGGCGGCCACGCCGCGGGTGGCGTCCACGGCCTGGTTGGTGGTCTCGTAATGGGTGGGCTTCCACACCTGGCAATGCACCGAGCTACACACATTGGCGCCTTCGGCCAGATGCTTGCGCATGTTGGTCGTGGCATAGCTGCGGGCCGCCACCGCCTGGGCCCGCAGCGCCTCCGTCGGCCAAGAGGGCGGCATCTCCCAGGGCACGACGCCCTTGAGGTACTCTTCAAAGTCGAGCTCGATGATCTCGACCGGTGGGCTGTCGATCTTGGCGGGATCCTCGCGCACCAGCACCCGCACCGTGCGCGGCACGCTGGTAAAGCTGGAGGCA
>SKRJ01000289.1 GCA_007118555.1 Anaerolineae bacterium
GCCCGCCGGAAGGCGGCTGGAGCTGGACATGCTGGGCGTGGCCGAGGGGTGGCGCGGGCGTGGCATCGCCGCCGCCTTAGTAGCGCAGGCCATCGCCGACGCCCGGGAGCGGGGCATCCGCTCCTTTCGGGCCATCGTCGCCGTCGACAATGCCGCGAGTCTGGCGGTGTTCCAACGGGCGGGACTATGCGCCCAAGGGGGCGTGTGCGACATGCTGACCTATGGCATACAGGGAACCGCCCCGCAGTCCTATCTGCCTGCGGGGTGGCGCGAGGTGGTGCTCTCGGGCCCGGCGCCGAACGCCTCCGAGTGGCCCGCGTCGCTCCTGGCCTATCACGGCCTGCCCGGCTACAGCCTTGTCCTGCTGCGCGACGAGCAGGGCCGCCCCGTTGGAGGCGCCGCGCTCCTCACCGTGCATACCATAGCCTACAGCGGCATCTGGATCGAGGCGTACCAGGGACGCGACAGGACCGCTCTGCGGGCCGTGGCTCGGGCAGCGGTGGAGCAGGCCAAGACAACCGGGCTGGACGAGGTAGGCCTGCTGCTCGACAGCTCCGAGGATCGCGGTGTGTACTGGGCCATGGCCGGCGAGGGGTATCAGCGTGCCGGCCAGTATCACAGGCTCGAACGCCATGAACCAGTCTAGACCCAGAGTCGATCTGGTCCTGATGCTGGTACTGTTCCTCATTGTGGTCACCGGCTACTTTTCCTACCGGGCACTGGCCGCCATCTTTCGCGACCCCGCAGCGTTCTATGCCCAGGTCGACGAGTGGGGGCCCTGGGGTCCCATCGCTGTGGGCGGCTTGCAGGCGCTGCAGGTGATCGTGGCGCCCATACCGGGGCAGTTCCTGGCTATGGCGGCGGGCTATCTCTATGGCGTTCTATGGGGCACGGCGGTCTCGATGTCGGGCCTTGGGCTGGGCTCCTGGGTCGCGATGCTGCTGGCGCGCCGTCTGGGGCGCCCGCTGGTGGAGCGAGTGGCCAGCCCGGACATGATCTATCGCTTGGATAGTCTTGCACGACGCCATGGGCTGTGGGGGTTCTTTTTCGTGTTTGCCTTTCCCATCATGCCCACCGATGTGGGCTGTTTCGTCGCTGGCCTCACACCTCTTCCGATCTCGACTCTGATCGTACTGGCGATCGTGGGACGCCTGCCCGGGGTCCTCTTGCTCAATTGGCTCGGCGCCACATCCCAGGCCCTCGGGCCCGTCGCGCTGGCGGTGCTGTTTGCCGGTTCGCTCCTGGGCGCGGGCCTGACGGTGCGTTATCGGGAACTGCTGCAGGAACGAGTGTTTGCATGGCTGCAACGGACAGAGATCTCGTAGGCAGTCGAGAGGACGGCGCGAGGTTGCGGAGGATCGATCAGCTAAGGGCGTCGCTAATGGCCTGTCGAAGCTCTTCCAGGTCGAACGGCTTGATGAGCACGGGCACGCCCTGCTCGTCCAAAAAGGCGCGGGTCGAGGTGCTGATGCTATCGCCCGTCATGAACAGCACGTGCTCTTTCATCTCGGGATACTCGCTGAGGATCACATCATACAGCTCGACGCCATCCATGTTCGGCATGCGTATGTCGCTGATGATCAGGTCAAAGGGAACCTGGCCCTCGCGTGCCCGCTGCAAATAGCTAAGCGCCTCCTGGCCATCATGGGTGACCACGGTGCGGTGGCCGTCCCGTGAGAGCACCCGCTGTACGATGCGCGCCACCGGCTCCTCGTCCTCCACCAGGAGCACCAACCGGTTGGTCAGGCCCCTCATCTCGGTGAGATCTTCGTCCTGCTCGATCTCGGATATCCGTGGCATATGGGGCAGCTCGACGACGAACTCTGCCCCGGGCCGGTCGGTTTCGGCGAGATAGATCCGCCCCGCGTGCGCCGTGATGATGCCAAAGCAGATGGCCAGGCCCAGACCGGTGCCCTTGCCCACCTCTTTGGTGGTAAAAAAGGGCTCGAACAGGTGCTGCTTGGCCTCTGGCGTCAGGCCGGGGCCCGTATCGATGATGCGTATGCGCACGGTGGCGCCGTCCAGCTCTGTCTGCACCGTGAGCCGGCCTCCCCCACGCGCCTGCACCATGGCATCCCGGGAATTTGCCATGAGGTTCAGGAACACCTGTTGCAGTTGGTAGGGATCACCCATTACCCCCGCGGTCTCGGGGGCCAGCTTTAGATCAACCGAAATGCCATCGACGCGTAACTGGTAGGCCATCAACTCGATGCTCTGTTGCAGCAGCCGGTTCACATCGGTGGGGCGCTGCATGGAGCGATGCTCCCGGGCAAAGGTCAGGAGATTGCGCACGATGCGCGCCGCCCTCTGCGCCTGCTCATAGATGCGCGTGGCATCCTGGCGGGTCTGGGCGTCGAGGCCGTCGCTCATCCGAAGAAGTTGCGCATAGCCCGAGATGGCGGCCAGAGGGTTGTTGATCTCGTGGGTGATGCCCGAGATGAGCTGCCCCAGCGCCGATAGCTTTTCCGACTGCAGCAGTTGGGCCTGGGTGTCATGCAGCTCGTTCAGGCTCTGCTGCAGGTTCTTGACCAGGTCGGCGTTGTCTATGGCCGTGGCCGCGAGACTGGCCAGGGTCAGCAGCAGGCGCTCGTCCTCCTCGTCAAAGGCATAGGTCTCGCTAGAGTTTACTGTCAGCGTTCCGATGGACTGGGTGCGCACCATCAGGGGCGCCGTGAGCAGAGAGGCAATGGGGCGCGAGCTCGAGCGGGCGAGGAATCGATCGTCCTTGCTCACATCACCGATACTGACGATCTGCCCCGTCAACAGCGCAAGCCCTGCGGCGCCCACGCCTGTTCGCAAGGGGGTTGCATTGGGCTGCGGAGGATTGGCCTTCGCCTTGGACGACACGCTCATCGCAACCAACAGGTCGCTATCGACGTCAAGCAGATGCAGAATACAGTTGTCCGCGCGTTTAAAGGTGTCTGCCACCAGCGCCACGATCAGATCGACCAGCTCGCGCAGGTTGACGGTGGACATGAACGCCTGCGAAACGCGAAAGATCAGCTCATTGTGACGCATCTCGCGGTCGCGGACGGCAGCGAGTTGGGCGTTCTCCGAGGCGCAGGCCAGAAGCATGCTCAACAGGTTGAGGCGGCCCGAATCCACCTGGGTACCGAGGGGCCAGGTCAGTTGCAGAGCAAACTGGTCACCATTGGTGTCCGGCCAGATCAGCGTACCCTGCACGCCGTCCTCTGTATCCTCGACAAGCGCGCGCGTATGGCCATCCGCCTTGCTCGTCGGCATCTCTATGAGCGCAGACTGCAGGCCAGACGGGATCGGGTCGGGGCACGCGGCGAGCAACTCTGTTTCGCCCTGCCCTATCCAGTATAGCCCCCCCGTGGCGGCGTCCATCTCTTGCATCATGGCGGCCACAAAGCCGCTGCAGAAAGGCGCCGTCCAATCACTCTTGCCGCGCATCTTGCGCAGAGCGCCTATCGTGGCGAGAAGCTGCCGGGTAGGGTTCACTGGCTCACGTCCTTGCATTCACGGGGCATCTTGTCCTCCATGGCACGCGCCCGACGCTCCAGGCGCGCCAGACGGTGTTCGAGCTCCCCCAGAGCCGTGGCTGGCGAGGAACAGCGCAGCCGGCCTTGCCGCACGCCCGTCAGGGCACGCAGCACCACGTCTCGGGCGCGCGCATAGTCGCGCTCCTGATGCTCGAGATACTTGGCCAGCTCCACATAGGGATGCAGCGAGGCGCCAGAGAGGGCGTCCTCCCAGAGGGCCGCGGCCTCCTGCCAGCGATCCATGCGTTTGAGCATCATGGCCAGACGCTCGCCGCACTCGGCACGCGTCGCACCATGGCCTGCGCGCAGCCCCTGACGGTAGGCCGCCAGCGCCTGATCCACCGAGCCCTCATTCTCATAGAGGCGCCCGAGCGAGACCGGGTCGCGATAGGGGCCCGGCTCGGCGTGAGGACTCTCCGCCAGCACATGCGCAGCCCGTGCGGCCAGGGTCACCATCGAGAGAATGTCGAACCGATTGTGCAGCATCACCCGCGCGATACCCTCGGCCTCGCCGCTCCGGATATAGTCCTGATAGACGGAGGGGATCAGATAGCCCGGGATATCGTCATCGGGGCGCGGGACACTGAGCAGATCCTTTTCCAGCGCCACCAGCGCACAGGAATCGAGCATGCGCCGCCACAGGCGCCGCGCCACGGGCAACAGGTCCAGGTGTGGGCGCTGCCCCAGCGCTGCGTGCCCATAGCCATTGAGCACGCACCGCGTTTCGAGGAGAGGCACATCGAAACCGATCCCGTTGAACGAAACAAGGCCGAGGCTCCTCTCGAGCCGATCCAGAACGAGGTCGAGCAGGCACGGTTCGTCGCCATAGTCGGGCATGAAATACTGGCGCACGACGAGGTGCTCGCCCTCGATCTGGCCGATGCCGAC
>SKRJ01000319.1 GCA_007118555.1 Anaerolineae bacterium
TATCATCAACGAGCCCACGGCGTCCGCCCTGGCCTATGGCATGGACAAAAAGAGCGACGAGCAGATCGCGGTCTATGACCTGGGTGGCGGCACCTTTGACATCTCGATCCTCGACATTGGCGAGGGCGTCTTTGAGGTGCGCGCCACCAACGGAGACACCTTCCTGGGTGGCGACGACTTTGACCAGGAGATCATCGATTGGGTGGTCAACGAGTACCGCCAGGATCAGGGGATCGACCTGCGCAACGACCGCATGGCTCTGCAGCGCCTCAAGGAGGCCGCGGAAAAGGCCAAGATCGAGCTCTCCACGACGCAGCAGACCGAGATCAACCTGCCATTCATCACCGCCGATGCCAGCGGCCCCAAGCACCTGAGCATGAATCTGACCCGGAGCCGGTTCGAGCAGTTGGTCGACCACCTGGTCGAGCGCTCCCTGGGCCCGTGCCGTCAGGCGCTGGAGGATGCCGAGCTGACCACAGGCGATGTGGACGAGGTGATCCTCGTTGGCGGGCAGACCCGCACACCGCTGGTGCAGCGCCGCGTCGAAGAGCTCTTTGGCCGCGCGCCCCACAGGGGCATCAACCCCGACGAGGTCGTTGGCCTGGGCGCTGCGATTCAGGCGGGCGTGCTCGCCGGCGATGTGGACGATGTCCTGTTGCTGGACGTTACCCCGCTGACCCTCAGCATCGAGACGCTGGGCGGCGTGGCGACGCCCCTGATCCCGCGCAACAGCACCATTCCGACCCACAAGGAGCAGACGTTCTCCACGGCGTCGGACAATCAGACCCAGGTGCAGATCAATGTGCTGCAGGGCGAGCGCCCGATGGCGGCGGACAACAAGCTGTTGGGCACCTTTGTGCTGGATGGCATCCCACCGGCGCCGCGCGGCGTACCGCAGATCGAGGTGAGCTTTGATATCGACGCCAACGGCATCCTGAAGGTGTCGGCGCAAGACAAGGCCACAGGCCGCAAGCAGGATATCACCATCACGGCCTCCAGCGGCCTTGATGAGGACGAGATCGAGGAGATGGTGCGTCAGGCCGAGCAGCACGCTTCCGAGGACCGCCGCCGCAAGGAAGAGGTCGAGCTTCGTAACGAGGCCGACACTCTGGCCTACTCGGCGGAAAAGACCATCAGTGACCTGGGCGACAAGGTCCCTGGGGACATGCGTACCCAGGTAGAGGACAAGGTCAAGGCGCTGCGCGAGGCCCTGGACAGCAACGACATGGCCCAGGTGCGCAGCCGGCGCGACGAGCTGCAGCAACTCATCCAGCAGATTGGCGCTGCCGCCTATCAGCAGGGCGAGCCCGGTCCGCAGGACACCGGCCCAGGGCCGGATGAGGACACGGACGATACCGTAGAAGGCGAGTTCCGCGAGGTATAGACGCATCGCCGCGTGCATGGGGGTTAGGGAGCCCGGGTCCCTAGCCCCTTTTTGCGATATCTGCCGCGGCCCCCGCCGGTGCGTTTTGACGATGCGCCCCAAACGGGCTAGACTTGAATGTCGGATTGGATTCACAGTGGAGCGACGACTGTATGGCATTTGAGGAAAAGCGAGACTATTACGAGATCCTGGGCCTGTCTCGGGACGCAGACAGGGATGCCTTGCGCCGCGCCTATCGCCAGCTGGCGCGCAAGTACCATCCCGATGTGTCCAAGGAGGCCGATGCCGAGGAGCGTTTCAAAGAGATCAACGAGGCCTACCAGGTCCTGAACGATGAGCAGTTGCGGGCCCAGTACGACCGCTTTGGCCACGCCGGCATCAACCAGCAGGACATGGGAGGGCCCGGCGGCTTTGGTGGCTTTGCCGGGTTCGAGGACATCTTTGAGGACCTCTTTGGCTTTGGCATGGGGCGCACTGGTGCGCGCCAGGGCCCTCGTCGAGGCGCCGATCTGCGCTATGATCTCGAGATCGATTTTGAAGAGGCCGTGTTCGGATGCGAAGAGGAGATCGAGATCTCGCGTCAGGAGCGCTGCACCCACTGCGGCGCCAGCGGAGCCGAACCAGGCACGTCGCCGACGCGCTGCCGCGAGTGTAACGGCTCTGGCCAGGTGCGTCGCGCCCAACAGTCCATCTTTGGCTCCTTTGTGAATGTCACCACCTGCCCGCGCTGCCAGGGCACCGGCGAGGTGATCACCACGCCCTGCTCCAAGTGCCACGGCTCGCGACGCGTCCAAGAGACCCGCAAGATCAGGGTCAAGGTGCCGCCCGGCGTCGATGACGAGATGCGCATCCGTCTGGCCGGTGAGGGCGAGCATGGCCTGAACGGCGGACCGCCCGGCAACCTGTACGTCGTCCTTCATGTCAAGCCGCATCAGTTTTTCACGCGCCGCGAGAACGATATTCTGCTCAATATGAACATCAATGTCGCCCAGGCAGCCCTGGGTGACGAGATACGCGTGCCCACCCTGGATGGCGATGAGAAGCTCACCATTCCGTCGGGCACCCAGCCGGGCACCGTGCTGCGGATGCGCGGCAAGGGCGCACCCCGCCTGCGGGGCTCGGGCCGCGGCGATCAGGTCGTCATTCTCAATGTCGCCATACCCACCGATCTCGACGCCGAGCAGCGCGAGCTGGTCAGGGAGCTCGGCAAAACGCTGGGCGCCGAGGTCACGCCCCAGGCGGGACGTGGGTTCCTGGAGCGTTTCAAAGAAGCGTTGGGGATCTAGATGCCACTCGAGGACAAACGCTGGGTCGAGATCGGGGTCGAAGCAGAGCGCGAGGCCGTCGATGACCTGCTGGGCCTGCTGAGCCGCCACTGCCCTGGCGGGGCCGCCATGGAGGACCTGCGCGAGAGCCCCCAGTGGCCCCGTCCCGAGCGCGTCCTCGTCAAGGGCTATCTGCCCGAGGGCGACGACGAAACCCTGCGCAAGATCGAGATCGCCCTCCTGCTCCTGAGCCGCACCGCGGCCATCTCCGAGCCGCAGGTGCGCGTGATCAAGGCCCAGGATTGGACCGAGGCCTGGAAGAGGTTCTTTCCGGCGTTGCCCATCGGCGAGCGCCTGGTGGTCGTGCCCACCTGGGTCGAGTACGAGGTGCAGCCGGACCAGATCCCCCTGTACCTGGACCCGGGCATGGCCTTTGGCACCGGCCTGCACGCCACCACGCGGCTCTGCCTCATCGCCCTGGAGCGCCTGCTGGCGCCGGGGATGACGGTGCTCGACGTGGGCACCGGCTCGGGCATCCTCGCCATTGCGGCGGCGCTCCTGGGGGCCGAGCATGTGGACGCCATGGACTCGGATCCGGTGGCCGCCGAGGTGGCTCAGGAGAACGCCGCGCTGAACAAGGTCGCCGAGCGCGTCTCGGTGAGCCACGCCACGCTGCCGGGCCGCCCGCTGACCCGCGCCCCCCTCTATGAGGGCGCGCCCCACGATCTGCTGCTCATCAACATCCTGGCCGAGATCATCATCGATCTGGCCCCCAGCCTGCCCGATTTTATCAAGGCGGGGGGGCTATGTGTCGCGTCGGGCATTCTCTCGGAAAAGGCCCAGTCTGTACAGGACGCGCTACAGGCCGAGGGCCTGTCAATTGTCGAGCAGCTCGAGGAGGACGGCTGGGTGGCCCTTGTCGCCCGCCGACCGGGCTGAGCCATGGCCCAGCATCGGTTCTTTGTCCCCCCCGATCTCGTCCTTTCAAGCCCCATCCCCCTGGAGGGGCCTCTTGCCCACCAGCTCTGCCGTGTGCTGCGCCTGCGGCCCGGCGACCAGATCGAGCTGCTGGACGGCCGGGGCGAGGCCCATGTGGTGACCCTCAAAGAGGTCTCGCCCGAGCGCTGCCTGGCCACAGAGATCCGCCGCTACCGCCCCGACACAGAGCCTGCCACGAGATTCGTCCTCTATCAGGCCATCTCCAAGGGGCAAAAGCTGGATTGGGTGTGGCAAAAGGCCACCGAGCTGGGCGCGAGCGAGCTCGTTCCCATGGCAACGGCCCGCACCATTGGGGCCGACGTGCGCCAGTTGGGGGGCGCGCGCCTCGAGCGCCTGCAGCGCATCGCCCAGGAGGCCGCTGAGCAGTCGGGCCGGGCGCGGATCCCGCTCGTACGCCCGGCCATCGCGTTCAAAGAGGCCCTGTCGGAGCGGGAGCCCGACGATCTGGCCCTCATCGGGGCGCTGACGCCCGAGGCGCTCTCGCTGCGAGAGGCTCTCGAGGCGCAGAGCCCAGCGTCAGGCACCGTGCGGCTCTATATTGGGCCCGAGGGAGGCCTGAAAGACGACGAAATAGCGCAGGCCCGCCACCACCAGATACAGCCCGTATCCCTGGGCCCTCGGACGTTGCGCACCGAGACGGCCGGCGTGGCCCTGCTGGCGATTCTCGCCTATGCGCTGGGCGAAATGGAGTCACGCTAAGCCATGTCACAACCCCACACTCGTTTCTCACGGCGCGCTCTACTCGCCAAGCTGGCCCTGGGCACCGCCATCCTGGCCGGGGCGCCTCTGGCGCTATTCCAATTGCAGCACCGTATCCGTGTCGAGAATGTGACGATCCCCCCCGATGCCGAGCCCGGTACGCCCTGCCTTCGGCTGGCCCAGTTGAGCGATCTGCATGTGGCCAACGGCTCTGACGTACGCCAGCTCGACCGCGCCGTCGAAATGACCAACACCCTGCAACCCGATGCCATCGTGCTGACAGGCGACTATATCTGGCGTGCGGCAGAGCACATGGAGCTCGCGACCCCGCTCCTGGCCCGGCTCAAAGCACCCCTGGGCGTCTTTGCGGTGCTTGGCAATCACGACCTGTGGGTGGGCCGAGACGAGGTCAACCAGGGCCTGGAAGAGGCGGGCATACGCATCTTGACCAACGAGGGCCTGCTGCTCGAGCGGGGCCATGCCTCGGTCTATCTGGCCGGGCTGGACGACGGCTGGAGCGGCATGCCCGATCTTGACCAGGCGCTGGCAGACCACGACGGCGATCGGCCTGTGGTGCTGCTGTACCACGAGCCCGACCTGGGCCACGACATGGTGGCAGAGGGGCGTGTGTGGGTCCAGCTCTCTGGGCACACCCACGGCGGCCAGGTGCGCGTGCCGGGCCATGGCCCGCTGATTCTGCCCGAGTTTGGACGACAATACGAGCAGGGCCTCTACCCCGTGGGCCCCGGCTGGATCTATGTCAATCGAGGCCTTGGCACGACCATGTTGCCCCTGCGTTTCAACAGCAGCCCGGAGATCACCCTGCTGGATATCCACCCGCCTCGGCCGGAAACGAGAGCAGGCTGATGGCCGAGGTGCCCCCCGAAAACGGCTCGCCCTCCATCGGCGAGCTGAACGAGGGCTCACTCCACGCTGCCCTCAAGGACTGGGTAGCGCGGCCAGGGGATGCCATGGAGGTTCCGGTGGGGCGCTATGTCGTGGACGTGGTGCAGGATGATCTCCTGATCGAGGTGCAGACCCGCAGCATGAGCTCGATCCGCGCCAAGCTCCAGGCCCTGTGCGTCGAGCATCGCGTGCGCCTGGTCTATCCGGTAATCGGCGAGAAACGACTCATCCGTCTGGACCCGGAGAGCGGCGAGGAGCTGGGCCGGCGACGCTCGCCCCTCAAGGGCAACTGGCTCCACCTGTTCGACGAGCTGGTCTATGCGCCCCGGCTGATCGAGCACCCCCACTTTGAGCTGCAGGCCGTGCTGGTGGCCGTGGACGAGTGGCGCTGCGACGATGGCAAGGGCAGTTGGCGCAACCGCGGCATCAGCATCGTGGACCGCCGCCTGCGCGAGGTGCGTGACGCGCGGCTGTTTCGCAGCGGCGCCGACCTCGCGGCGCTGCTCCCCGACGATCTGGCGCCCCCCTACACCCACCGGGAGCTGGCCCGCGCTGCAGGCGTGCGGATGCGCACGGCGCAGCGGGCCTCCTACTGCCTGCGCAAGCTGGGCCTCCTGCGGGCGGTGGGCCGTCGAGGGCGCGCCATGTTGGTAGAACCGGCCGGATAGCATCGGCGCGTAAACAGCGCCAATTGGTCAACTTGCACAACTGTTGTATAATCGCCCCTACTCTTTCATGGTGATTGAGCAAGTACGCCCCTCAGGGGACACTGCCGTGCAGCGAGGCCGGACCTCGTTTCGCCACGGCTTTTTTTGTTGTCATTCGGAGAGCAAAAGGGAGAAGGAGCATGAAGGCCCTATCCAGTAGCGTCGCAGGCATTGAGCGGTCACCGATTCGTTATATTCTCGATCGCGCCGCTGCCTATCCAGACGCTATCCACCTGGAGATCGGACAGCCCGATTTCTCCGTCCCTGACCATGTGACCGAGGCGGCGGCCAGGGTCATGCGCAATGACTATACCGGCTATACCGCCAACGCTGGCGTGCGTGATCTTCGCGAGGCCATCACGATCAAGCTGGACCGCGAGAATGACATGCATGTTACGCCCGAGAACGTGATCGTCACCGTCGGCGCGATGCAGGCCGTATACTCGACGATGCTGGTGCTGCTGGACCCCGGCGACGAGATCCTGTTGCCCGATCCGGGCTATGGCAATTTCAACATGGGCGCGCGCCTGTGCCACGCCAACCCGGTCTTTTATCCCACCCTGGCCGACCGCCGCTTTGAGCCCGATCTGGACGCCCTGGAGGAGCTGGTCAGCCGTCGCACCAAGGCCCTCTTCATCAATAGTCCCTCGAACCCCACCGGCGCCGTCTTTTCCCGAGAGATCATGCAGGCCTGCCTCGAGTTTTGCCAGCGCCACGATCTCTATCTCGTCTCCGACGAGACCTACGACCGGCTTGTGTTCGAGGGGGAGCATGTGAGCCCCGCCCAGTGGGACGACGAGGGGCGGGTGATCAGCATCTTTACCACCTCCAAGACCTATGCCATGACCGGGTGGCGGGTGGGCTATGCCGTGGCAGAGCCGGCGATCATCTCGACCATGGCCAAGATCCAGGAGCCGACGGTGTCCTGCGTGAACACTGTGGCCCAGCATGGCGCCATCGCGGCGCTTTTGGGGCCCCAGGATTGCGTCGACATGATGCGCGCCGAGTACAAGCGCCGCCGCGATATCGCCGTGCAGGTCGCCCTGGAGGAAGAGCTCTCGGTGTCGTATCCCCACGGCGCGTTCTACATGCTGGTCGATATCTCATCCCAGCCTCTGGATTCCATCGCCTTTTGTTGCGGCCTGCTGGATCAAGAGCAGGTGGCCGCCGCCCCCGGACGCAGCTTTGGCGAGCGCAGCGACCGCTATGTGCGGGTATCGCTCTGCGCCAACGAGGCCGCCCTGCGCGAGGGGCTGCCCCGCCTGGCCGGCCATTTGCGCCAGGTCGCCGCGCTGGGCCACACGTCGCCCGAGTGCGTGGCTCTGTCTGCCCAGGCTACCCGGTAGCCCAGGCTACTAGGTAGACCAGGCTACCCGGTAGCCCGGTCCCGGCTAGCTCCAGGGGCTCCAACGCAGAATAGGCACCAGCCAGGCCAGGCTGGGCAAGAGCCAGTAGGCCAGCGCCAGCCGGCGCCCTGCGCGGGTCAGCCCGGGCATGGCAAACACGACCGCCACCACCAGCCCGATGGCGTTGCGCCCCGCATGCATCAGATGATCGTATACGGCGGCGGGCAGGAACAGCAGCGTTACGGCATGCACCATCACGAGCCACAGGCCGAGTTGGCCGTTTGACCCCGTCGCGCCCCCGTGCCGCCAACCTTCGCCACCCACGATCTTCCAAAGAACATACGCCGCCAGCGCCAGGGCCGGCAGTGCCACGGACAGGAGCGCCGAGAGCCTGCCCGGCTCCCACGTAAGCTGCCCCAGGATCCCCCGCAGCGGCACCGGATCGAATCCCGGCCCCGCTCGCAGCGCGAGCACGCCAAACCAGCGGTATAGCGCCACCTGCCAGAGCAGCAGGGGCGCCGCGCCAACGACCAGCCACCCCAAAGGACGAAACCGCCGGCGCACGAGGGCGTCGAGGGCCAGGCCCGCCCCAAAGAGCAGGGCGATCTCTTTGGCCAGCATCGCCAGCGCGAGCCAGAGCGCCGCCTGAGCCAGACGCTCGCGCTGCCAGGCGATCACCGCCGCAATGACGAGCAGCCCCATGAGCGGCTCGATGACGTTGCGCGAGTAGGCCATCAGGGTGCCCACAAAGCCGGTGTAGGTGAGGGCGTACCAGGGCGACAGGCCCTGCTCCATCAGCCAGCGCCCGAGGAGATAACCGCCCAGGACGATGGCGGCCCCGTTGACCAGCGGAATCGCCCAGGCCACGACCTGGGGCCGCCCGCCAGAGAGCAGCCCCACCAGCAGCGGCAAGAGAATGCGCTGCAGCCGATAGGGCGGGTTGTCCAGCAGGGGCACCGCCTCCAGCCCCTCGATGGCGATGGCGTACACGAACTGGCCGTCATACCCGATAGAGCCATCGGGCACCCCCGCCATGTAGCGCTCGCCCAGCCAGGCGAACCAGAGCGGATCGCATCCGTGCAGGCCAAGGGCGGCCAGCGTGAACAGCAGATACGCCAAAGCGGTGACGAGGACCACGCCCCAGACCGATTGTCGCGACAGGAACCTGGATCGCATGGGTGCCCCTAATAGACGGCGTGCGCCAAACAGGCACATCATAGCTGTTTTGGGCCTGGATGCCACCTGTGACGTGGCCGGCGCATCGCGTGCTGTCCGGGTTGGCGCCTTGGCCCGGCGGCGCTATGATGCTTTTGCCAACCCGATATCGCCAGAGTGAGGCAAGTCACGATGACCACCCCAACGCTGCTGTCCACCGCCGCCCTCCGGGCCCTGCAGGAGGACCATCAAGAGCTTTTGCACGCGCTGGCCGCCGCCAATCTGTCGTACGAGCCCTATCCCACCGCTCTCGGCAACGGCGCCCCCGAGGGCGTCGCAGCCGCGCGCGCCTACCCGATCCAGGGCATATTAAAGTACCACGGCATGGCGGACTGGGACCTGCGCACCGCCTATCTGCCCAGCATCTCGGTCAACAACGATGCCGCCCATACCCTGACCCTGGTGCGCTATGACGCAGGCCTGGCGGCGGATGTCGTCGTCATCAACGGCGAGACCGCCACGGGGCGCCCGCGTGACAGGGTGGTGTCGATGCTGGACAGGGTGCGGGAGATGGCGCGCATCAAGACCCGCGCCCGGGTGGTCTCGCGCAATGTGGTGCGGGCCCAACGGGTGGGCAAGGGCCTGGGCACCAGCGCCTCGGCCTCGGCGGCCCTGGCGATGGCCGCCATCGCTGCCACCCTGGGCCCGGATGCCGCCCAGAATCAGCGCCTGCTCAGTTGCATGGCCCGGCTGCTGGCGGGATCGGGCTGCCGCAGCGCCACGGGGGGCCTGTCGCTGTGGCTTTCGTACCCGGGCATCGCCCATGAGGACTCGTTCGCCCTGCGTCTCGACCGGCAGGACGAGCTGGCCGACCTCTGCCTGCTGACCGTGCCGCTGGACTCGCGCATCGGGCTGGCCACCGAGGCGGCCCACCACGACGCGCCCCGCAGCCCCTTTTTCGAGCCCTGGGCTCTGGGGCGCCGCGACGAGGTGATCGAGTGCATGCACGCCGCCCTCCAGGGCGACTGGCGCACCCTGGGGCAGCTCGCCGAGCTGGACAGCATCCGGCTGCACGGCGTGACCATGAGCGGCAGCCGCGAAAACAAGCTCTTTGCCTGGGAGCCGGAGAACATTGCCCTTTTCCGACTCTGCAATGACCTGCGCGCCAGCAACGTCCCGGTCTACTTTTCCACCGACACGGGCCCCACGACGGTGTTTCTCACCCACCGCCAGCACGAGAACACGGTGGCCCAGGCCATCGCTGATCTCGACATGGGACTGGAGGTGGTGCGGGGTGGCGTGGCCGGCCCCGCCGAGCTGGTGCCGGTGGCGACGGCCGAGCAGGAGCTGGGCGAAGCATGATAGCCGGGCCTACACTTTACGGGGAATACGTGACGCTGCGCCCGCCGCGCCCCAGTGACCAGGCCGACCGGCTGCGGGTCGGGTATGTGCCCGAGTATGCCCACCTGTGCGGCGGCGAATCCGAACCGGCGCGCGCCTATACGGCGGAGGATGCCGCCGCCTGGTACGAGCGCCTCGCCGCCGAGCCCCACGGCTGGGCCATTGTCGCAGAGGCGCGCTGCATCGGCCTGGCCCGCCTGCATTCGCTGGATGAGACGCATCGCCGAGCCCGCTATGCCATAGGCATTTTCGATCCGGCGGCCTGGGGGCAGGGCTGTGGCACGGAGGCCACGCGCCTGGTGTTGCGCTATGCGTTCGAGACGCTGGGCTTGCACCGCGTCGACCTGCGCGTCATTGCCTACAACGAGCGAGCCATCGCCTGCTACACCAAGTGCGGTTTTCGGCGTGAGGGCGTCGAACGTGAGGGCGCATGGATCGGCGGGCAGTGGCATTCCGACGTGATGATGAGCATCCTCGAGCACGAGTACCGTGATCGCCGCCAAGACATTTGGCCCCATTCCCCCATGCCCCCCTATCTCGCCGCAACTCCTCCCCCGCGTTATCCCCAGTCACGCTATAATGGGATTATGTTTGGCAACCAACATCCCATCGGGGAGGAATGATCATGCAACTGGAAGGCAAAAAGGCCCTCGTCACAGGCGGCGGCGTCGGCATTGGCAAAGAGTGCGCCCTGGAGCTGGCGCGCCGCGGCGCCGATGTGGTCCTCAGCTACTACTCGGATCGGGAGGGCGCCGAAGAAGCCGTGGCCGATATCAAGGCCATGGGGCGCCAAGGCCATGCTCTCGCAGCCGATCTGGGCGACGTCGAGGAATGCTTCAAGCTGGTGGATGCGGCCGTCGAGCGCCTGGGCGGGCTGGATATCCTGATCAACAACGCCGGGCGCACCGACGAGGCTCCCTTTGACGAGGTGACCCCCGAGGATTTCGATGAGCTGTACGCCATCAACGTGCGCGGTCAGTTCTTTGTAGCCCAGCGGGCGGTGCGCTCGATGCGCGAGCGGGGCGGCGGCGCCATCGTGAACATGAGCTCGGTGCAGGGGCTCCAGGGCACCCGCGACCACTCGGTCTATCAGGGCACCAAAGGCGCCGCCATCTCGTTTACCCGGGCCATCGCCGTGGAGCTGGGCAAGTACAAGATCCGGGTCAACGCTGTGGCGCCGGGCCTCATCGAGGTACCTCGCCACCATGAGAGCTCGGACTATGATCCTGAGGAGCGCGCTTCCCGGATCCCGTGGGGCGATGTGGGCCATCCCCCCGATGTGGCCCACACCTGCGCCTGGCTCGTTTCGGACGAGGCGATCTATATCACCGGCGCGGTCATCGTGGTGGATGGCGGGGTCACGGCGCAGCTCTCGCTGGACGCGTGCGGCTGAGCGGGCCGCTCCCGGATGTAGACGGCGGCCATTTTGTGACCCGATCTATACTGCTATATAATACCCGACAATCTTTCGGGCAGATGGACGTTGCTTGAGCAACAGTAGTTGCCTTAGCGACATTAGTTGCTTGAATTTTCTGGCCCCAAAGGTTGCCGTCCCCACCCAGGCACCGTCGCCCTCTCAGCGTCGAGCCCCTTGCGCCATCGTCGGCGAATCTAGGCCGCGCTTTTCTGCATGCAGCGCCGGGAGCAATCTCTATGATCGTGATGAAGTTCGGTGGTACCTCGGTTGGTACAGGCGAGAGGATGGCCAATGTGGCCCGCATTGCCGTGCGCACCGCCCGCGAGACCGGCACCCCGCCGGTGGTGGTCGTCTCGGCCATGAGCGGCGTCACCGATAGCCTGCGCCATGCCGCCCAGACTGCTGCCGCGGGCGATGCCCGCACCTTTGGCCTCATTCGCGACGAGTTGCAGCAACGCCATGAGCAGGCCATTGATGACTGCGTCATCGATGTGGACCACGCCCGGGGCCTGCGCGCCGAGGTGGCGGCCCTGCTCCAGGCTTTCGAGAACCTCTGCAGCAGCATCCACACCCTGGGCGAGTTGACCGCCCGTGGCCTGGACGCCGTGTCGGCGCTGGGCGAGCGGCTATCGGCCCGAGTGGTGGCCGCTGCGCTGCGCAGCCAGGGCTATGCCGCCCAGACCATCGAAGCGACCGAGCTGATCCTCACGGACAACAACTTTGGCAACGCTACGCCCCTGCTGGAAGAGACCACAGAGCGCGTGCGCAGGACGTTCCCGCCCCTCCTGGACAAGGGAATCATTCCGGTCGTGACGGGATTCATCGGAGCGACCCGCGAGGGCGCCGTGACCACCCTGGGGCGCGGCAGCAGCGACATGACGGCCACCCTCTTTGGGCGTTGTCTGCCCGCCGATGAGGTCTGGATCTGGACCGATGTGGACGGCGTGATGACCGCCGATCCGCGCATCGTGCCCGAGGCCTGCACCCTGCCCGACATCTCGTATGGCGAGGTGGCCGAGCTCTCCTACTTTGGGGCCAAGGTGCTCCACCCGTTGGCGATCCAGCCCATCGTCGACCTGGAGATCCCCGTCCGCGTGCTCAACTCGTTGAACCCAGGGCACCCCGGCACCCTGATATCCAACATCATCACCAACCGCCTGCTCATCAAGAGCATCACCGCCATCCGCGACCTGAGCCTGGTGACGGTGCAGGGGCGGGGCATGCAGGGCGTGCCCGGTGTGGCTGGCAGGGTGTTCTCGGCGGTGGCCGAGAGTGGCACCAGCGTACTCATGATCACCCAGTCCTCCTCGGAGCAGAACATCTGCTTTTTGGTGCGTACCATCGACACGCCCGGCGCCGTCGCTCACTTGGAAGAGGAGCTGGCGCTCGAGATCATGCGTGGGGACATTGACGGCGTCGACAGCCAGGACCAGGTGGCCATCATCGCCGTAGTGGGCGGCGGCTTGCGCGGCCAGCCCGGCATCGCGGCGCAGGTGTTCAAGGCCCTGGCCAACGAGGAAATCAACATCATCTCGATCGCCCAGGGCTCGTCCGAGTACAACCTCTCGATGGTCGTAGACCAGGAGGATGTCAATCGGGGGGTGCAGGCGATTCACCAGCAGTTTGAGCTCGATCAAGTCGCCGTGCCCGTAGCAGGCGCAGAGGGGGACTAGAATGCAGCGGATACCAGTAGGCGTGTTGGGCGCCACGGGCGCCGTAGGACAGCGTTTCATCCGACTGTTGGCCGATCATCCCTGGTTCGAGATCACCGCCCTGGCCGCCTCGGAGCGGTCGGCGGGCCAACGCTATGCCGACGCATGCGTGTGGCGCCTGTCGTCCGAGTGCCCCGAGAGCGTGCGGGACATTATCGTGCAACCGACGACCCCCGACCTGGATTGCCGCATCGTCTTTTCGGCGCTGCCGGGCGGCATTGCCCATGCGGCGGAAGAAGAGTTTGCCGCCGCCGGCTATGGTGTGCTGAGCAATGCCTCGGCTCACCGCATGGACCCCGACGTCCCGCTGTTGATCCCCGAGGTGAACGCCGACCATCTGGGCCTGCTCGAGACCCAGCGCAAGCAGCGCGGCTGGGACAAGGGGTTTATCGTCGCCGAGCCCAACTGCTCTACCTTGGGCATCACGATCCCGCTCAAGCCGATCTTTGACGCCTTTGGCCTGCGTCGCGTCGTCGCCACCACCCTGCAGGCCCTCTCGGGCGCCGGCTACCCGGGCGTGCCCTCGCTGGACAGCCTGGACAATGTGATCCCGTACATCGGCAACGAAGAGGACAAGTTGGTCAACGAACCGCCCAAGATTCTGGGGCGGTTCGACGCCGAGGCGGGCGCCATCGAGCATGCCGACATCCCCGTAAGTCCGACCTGCACCCGGGTGCCCGTCCGCGATGGCCACATGGCGGTGCTCTCGGTCGAGCTGGAGCGCAAGGCGACCCTCGAGGAGCTGGCCGAGGCGCTGGCGTCGTTCCAGAGCGAGCCGGCCGCCCTGGGCTGCCCCTCGGCGGTGGACCCGACCATCATTCTGCGCAGCGAGCCCAACCGCCCCCAGACCTACCTGGACCGCGACAACGGCCGGGGCATGGCGGTCACCGTGGGGCGCATTCGTCCCTGCGAGGTGCTCGATTACAAGCTGGTGGTGCTGGCCCACAACACCGTGCGAGGCGCCGCCGGCGCTTCGATCCTCAACGCCGAGCTGATGGTCGCCAGGGGGATGATTCAATGAGCTGGGAGCGTGGCAGTCTGGCCGACATGATGGGACAGAGCGTGGTGTATCGCAACCTGGAGCCGCTGGACCCGCGCATTCCGGGGTTGCAGATGGCCTGGCAGGAAGCGGGCCTGGATCACTATTACATCCCGCGCAAGACCACGCCCGAGTATGCCCGGGTGATCTGGCATTTCATGCACGTGGCCCAGCGCCTGCGCGGCGTCAGCGCCCCCATCGAGCGCGTGCTCATGGTGGGCGACAGCGCCCGCAACGACGGCGCCGTGGCCCTCAACCTGATGCCCTACTGCACGGCGCGCGGGTTCATCGGCTTTGATGCCCTGTCGCAGCCCAAAGAGATCGCCTTTGAGCAAGAGATCATCATGGTCGCCAACCGGT
Source organism: Anaerolineae bacterium (assembly GCA_007118555.1). Classification (GTDB taxonomy): domain Bacteria; phylum Chloroflexota; class Anaerolineae; order UBA1429; family UBA1429; genus UBA1429. The sequence continues at coordinate 14,391 of SKRJ01000319.1, forward strand.
GGGGCGCCCTGGTGGACCTGATGGCCTGGCTGGAGAGCGATGGCTTTTGCTGCGATGAGCGTGCTGCGATGGTCATTGACCTGGACAAGACCTCGCTGGGGGCCCGTGGCCGCAACGATGGCGCCATTGATACCGCCCGCGTGCAGGCCGCCGAGCGGATGGCCCGTAGCACCCTGGGCGATGCCTTTGACGAGCCCTCGTTCCGCAAGCTGTACGCCCGGCTCAATCAGGCCGACTATCACTATCTTACCGAAGACAACCAGGACTATGTCGCCTATATCTGCCTCATGATCGCGGGGCAAGCCTGTCCCGAAGATCGCTTTTGGACAGCCCTGGAGGACGGCAGCGTCGCCGACATCCAGGGCTTTTGCGCGCTCTCCGAAGGTGGCGTCAGCGACATGGCCAGCGAGCTGCGCCGGGTGCACCGCGAGGTGTGCGATGGCGTCGAGGCCGGCGATCCCACTCCGTTCAAGGCGTTTCGCCGGGTCGAGTTCCTCGAGACCATCGCCCGCATGGACAAGCTGCCCGATGACGCCACGCCCGAGGACGTGCTGGCACGCGAGATCGTGATGACCGCCGAGGTGA
>SKRJ01000122.1 GCA_007118555.1 Anaerolineae bacterium
CACCGAAAGATTGTTGGTGGCAAGCAGATAAACGTCGGCGGGAATGACGTCCCCTGCGGCAAGGACGACAATGTCGCCCGGCACGATCTCGGTCGTAGGAATCTGGACTCGGCCCGTATCGCGGCGCAGCACCGTGGATGTGGTCTGCACCAGAGTTAAAAGTTGCTCCGCGGCCCGATTGGACTGGTACTCTTGCACAAAGGTGAGCAGCACACTGACCAGAATCAGAACCGAGATGATCACCAGCGAGGTGATATCCTGCTCGCCGGGCGGGGCAAAGACCACCTCGGTCAGATAGGCCGATATCGCCAGCACGAACAGAATGCCGACAAAGGGATTGATGAACGCCTTGACCAGTTGCTGATACCAGGCCGGCATGCGCTCGTGGGCCACCTGATTCCTGCCATGACGCGCCAGCCGCTCCTGCACCTGGTCTTTCGACAGGCCCTGGGCATCCGCATCTAGCTCTGCCAGCAGAGTGTCGGCATCCAGGGAAGAAATCCGCAATAGCCGCTGCGAGGCCTCTGACAGGGCGGTGTTGACTTCTTCGGTGTGGATCTCCTGGTCGGCCAGGGTGCGTAGCAGGCGCCTGATGGCCTCGCCCAATCTGCTCATCCAAGCTCTCTCCTTTTGTTCGCCCTTTTCCCCACGTTATGCTACTCTGTGCCCAGTGGCAAGATGCCATAGCCTATCGAGAGAGATCTGGAAAAGCAAGCCCAAGGGAGCGCCAATGAGCGACAGGGCCTGCACCACAGAGGAGTGAGTATGACCATGCAGAGACAGGATCGGCGTCGCAGGATCGGGCGAGGGATGCTCCTGGCCGTCGCCATGCTCGTGGTGCCTCTGATCGTGGGGCTGGTTTTGCTCGCGGATACGGGCCGCGCCGAGAGCGCCCCGGCGGGCGAGCTCTATCTGACCATCCTGCATACCAACGACGAGCATTCGGCGCTCTTGCCCCACTCGCCGGCCATCGATCATGACCCTGACAATGCCGATGATCCCACCATCGGGGGTTTTGCGCGGTTGGCCACCGCCATTGCCGAGATCCGCAAGGCAAAGGCGGCCGAGAACGAGCCGGTGCTTTTGTTCAACGCGGGTGACTTTATAGGTGGTACGGCCTTTGGCTGGCTTGCGCCCGCCGGCCATGCCGCCGAGCTCGCTCTGATGCAGGCCATGGGCTATGACGCGGTCGTCATCGGGAACCACGAGTATGATTATGGCCCTGATGTGCTCGTCGATTACCTGCTGGCCGCAGGCTATCCTCAGGCCCACGACATTACGGCCGCCCTGGCCTCGAACACGCGGCCACCCGCATCACATCCCCTCGTCACCCAAGGCCTCTTGCGCGACCTGGCCTTTTACGATCTGGACAATGGCATCACCGTGGGCGCCTTTGCCCTGATAGGGGAGGACGCCGAATCTGTGACCTCGGATGCGGGCCCGATCGAGTTTACGGACAGGCATGAGACCGCCCGAGAGATGGTCGCGGCCCTGCAGGGTCAGGGCGCCGACATTGTCGTGGCCATCACCCATAGCGGCGTCGTAGAGGACGAGGATCTGGCGCGCAGCGTGGCGGGCATCAATCTGATCGTCGGCGGGCACTGTCATACGGCCCTTTACGAGCCCGTCGTCGTCGACGATACCATCATCGTGCAGGCCGGCGCCTACACGGCCTATCTCGGCCGGCTGGAGCTGGCCTATGATCCCGCCACAGGCCAGGTGCGGGTACGCAACGGGAGCGATCGCCCCTTTCTCATCCCCATCGATGGCAGCATCCCTCCCCATCCAGAGATAGCGCAGCGAATCGATGTATACACCCAGGCGCTCAACCGCCTGATCGGGGAGATGACCGGCCGGCGCTTTGAGGATATTTTGCAGGCCGTGGCGCGCTCGGACTTTGACCTGCCCAACCAGCCGCCGCTCCAGGAGTCGCCCATCGGCAACTTTATCGCTGATGCCATGCGCATGGTGGCCCAGGAAGCGACTGGGACACGGGTCGACGTGGCCCTGCAGGCCAATGGCAGCATCCGGGGCAGCATCGTGCGCGGCACCATGCCCCATGCTGCAGGAGATGTGTCTTTTTATGACATCACCAACACCATCGGTCTGGGCTATGGCGCCGATGGGCATGCGGGCTATCCCATCGTCTCGGTGTATCTCACCGGCGAAGAGATGCGCCGCATGCTGGAGGTGTCGGTGCTCCTGCAGGAAATGCTGGGCGACACCTTTTTCATCCAGTATTCGGGCCTGCGTTACAGCTACAACCCCGCCAACGCCATCCTCATGACCATTCCCATTATGAACCAGCCGCTGCCCACGGGCCGCGCGGTCACCAGCGCCGAGCTGTTTACCGGAGAGGGCGCTCAGACCGGGCAGGACGAGGGACAGTACGTCCGCCTCGAGCGAGGGGATGACCGGCTCTATCATCTGGTCACCGACAGCTACATTCTCTCCTTTTTGCCCATGGTCGGCGAGATGCTCCCTCACCTGGGCATCGTCCCCAAGAATGCCCAGGGGCAGGCGGTACCGCTGGAGCATCTCCACGAACTGATCGTGTATCAGGACAGCGGCAGACAGCTCAAGGTGTGGCAGACCGTGGTCGAGTATGCCGCAGCCCAGCCTCAGATTGATGGGGTGCCGCACATACCAGCCTACTATGCCGACACCATGGGCCGCATCAATGTCGTATCCTCGTTCCCGCTGGTTTCGTTGGTATATGTGCTGCCCCTGGTACTCATCGCGGGACCGGCAGCGGTGATCTGGCGCAGAAAGCGACGCTAGAGCCAACCACGCAACGGCCTGGTATCGCTGTCGTGCGATACCAGGCCGTTTTCCTGTTCCGCGCACAGACGCATCGCGAACCAAGCCGAGATCGCACTCGAATCGTTGCGTCCTTTCTATAGTATAATGATAGAGCATCGCCTGTTCATGCGTTTGTCAGGGCGATTCTGATCTCCCAGACGTGATCCATAGAGAAAGGAAACCATTTACTATGAAGATAGCTGTGTTTGAGCTCGAGGAGTGGGAGCGTGACATCTTTGAAGAGTTTTCGTCCGAGCACGAGCTGATCCTGACGCACGAGACGCTGAACGCGGACAATGTCCAGAACTATACCGATGCCGATATCGTCTGTGTCTTTATCTACTCGGACCTTGACGCCGAGGTACTGGAGCAGTTCCAGAATCTCAAGATGGTTGCCACCCGATCCACAGGCTATGATCACATCGATTCGGAATACTGCGAGGAGCACGGCATCACGGTCGCCAACGTGCCGACCTATGGTGACACCACGGTGGCCGAGCATGTCTTTGGACTGCTGCTGGCCATCAGTCACAACCTGGTCGAGGCGGTGGACCGCACCCGCCGGGGCGACTTTTCTCTGCAGGGCTTGCAGGGGTTTGACCTCCGCGGCAAGACGCTGGGTGTGTTGGGTACGGGGAGCATCGGGCGTTGTGTGATCAGCATTGCCCGGGGGTTTGGCATGCCTGTGATCGCGTTCGATGTCCAAGAGGATGAGGAGGCGGCTCAGAAACTGGGGTTCACCTATGTTTCCTTTGACGAGTTGTTGGCCAACTCGGATGTCATCACCCTGCACGTGCCTGTGAATCGGCATACGCGTCACATCATCTCGCGGGATGCACTGAGCAAGGTCAAGCGGGGCGTGGTCCTGATCAACACGGCCCGTGGTCCCCTCATCGATAGCCACGCCCTGGTCGAGGCGCTGGCCAACGGGACGGTGCGGGCCGCGGGGCTGGATGTGCTCCCCGAAGAGCCGTCGATCCGTGAGGAAGCCGAACTGTTGCGCTCGCTCTATCGTGAGGAGCACGATCTGCGGTCGCTGCTGGCCGATCACATCCTGTTGCGGATGCGCAACGTGATCATCACACCCCACAGCGCCTTTTTCACACGGGAGGCAGTCGAGCGGATCCTCGAGACGACCGTCGAGAACATCAGGAGCTTTATCGAGAGCGTCTCGGAGCCGGAGGAAGCTCCGGCGGAATGAGGCGCGCCACACCGTTGGATAGGGCCCGAAACGCAAACGACGGGGTTGCGTCACGACGACTCGTGATGCAACCCCGCTGGCATAGCAGTACCCCCTAGGCGACTCGAACGCCTGCACCCGGCTCCGGAGGCCGGTGCTCTATCCACTGAGCTAAGGGGGCATCAAGTAAAAGTATAGCATGCGTACCGAGCAGCGCCAAAAAAGGACCCGGGAACTCTAGCCGTGGCTGCGTGGCTTGGGCATGGCCAGCATGGCGCCGTTCATGTTGCCCGCGATCGCCACGATCGACAGAATCACCGCCACGAGAACCGCCCTCCCCTGTCCGTCGATCTGTTCGAACGTATCCATACTCGAGTCTATGGGCAGGATGCCCTAATGCGTTCCTTTC
>SKRJ01000444.1 GCA_007118555.1 Anaerolineae bacterium
GGGCACACGCTCCAGGTGGAACGTCTTGCGGAACTGGCCGTGGGTCTCGGGGGCCTGCGGGTTGACGCCCGCCGACCAGAAACCACGCGGCTCCACGGGCTCCTCAGGGAGCCAGATCCAGTGCCCGTGCCAGCGGATCTCCGAAAAGTCCTGGGGACCAACGACGTCTGCCATCGTGCAACCTCCTTTGCCGTGACCTGCCCCTAGCATAGCGCCGGACCGGCGCGATGGCCAGCCCAGCGGGGCACAGATGAAAGCGATAAAAGTCGTGATTCCATAGGCAACGCCTCGTGCGTTGTGACAAGCGGGAAAACACAAGGTTCTCCGCTACGATGGAACCAGTACGGACGCCAAAAAAGGTAAACGCAAACCCCGTCTTTGCCGTTTCTCCCACCCACGCGACACGAGGGGGCTCGTGTGAGCCCCCTCGTCTCTGCGCCGCTATTCGGTTTTTCGTTACTTGGCGTGGGCTACGCCGAGGATCTCCCAGGCGTCGTTGCGCTGGATCAGCTCCACGTCCAGCCGATGCCCCTCAAAGCTGGTGGCCACTGTGACCGTCGCGCGGTTGCCCGCCACGTTCTGATGCTCGACCCGCACCCACATCGGCACATCTTGCGCCAGCAGGATCGGGTCGAACCCGCCACCCTGCATGTTGGCCAGGGTATCGTCCACCTCAGCCACGAACTCGGCCGAGAGATAGGGCATGTGGGCGTAGCTGCCCGTGGCCAGCGGATTCTCTCGCGCGGCGCGCTCGATGTAGATCGCATAGAACGCGACTACCGTCTCGCCCGCTTCCAGCGGCCGCTGTCGGCCCGCGTCGCAGCGGATGCCCGTGATCTCCCACGCGCCGCCGCTCTGGGCCAGCTCCACGTTCAGGAGCGACGCCATCGGGTTGCCGTACCAGAGCGTGGCCACCTCGACCAGCGCCTCCCGACCGTCGATGTAGGGGTTGCCCACCGACACGCGCACCGGGACGTCCTGGGCGCAGAGGAACGGATCGAAAAAGACCGGCTCCCCGAACAGCGCATCCATCTCGGCCACGAACTCGGCGGACAGACCGGGCATCTCGGCATAGGCCCGATCCACCATCGGATTGCCCGTCTCACTGTAGGCCAGGTACGCATTGTAGAACGCCTCCACGGCCTCCTCGGGGCCAGGCCCCGTCGTCTGGCGACCCAACAGCATGTCCGCCGAGGTCGCGCCGATGACCACCAGGGCCACCACCACCAACAAACCGATCGTCAGCCAAACCTTGGTCTTCATCCTGGACTCCTTTGTTCTGTGGTTCCATCTCCCAGCGTTACACTCCTAGAATACAGGCGCCCATTGCAGCAGGCGTCCCGCATGCGGCCAGTCTCTGACCGCCCTCATCGGATGATTCGCGCATCCATCAAGTGGCCAGGTACAGGGAGGCGCACTCTTACCATTTAGCCATTCCGGCGCACTCGGCTATAATCCGCTACAATCCAGCACAAGGCGAGCGCGAGTCTACATGTCCCCGCAAGAGACAACCATCAAGCCCAGCGCCATACCCAAGATCCAGAGCCCCTGGCTGCGGGCCAGCGGCTATTTGACCGTGCGCTTGCTGACCCTGGCGGCTATGGTGACGATTGCCGTGGCCGTCACGATCTATGTGGCCAACATGGGCGGCTTTGTGGACGAGATCATTCGCAGCGAGATCCGCATGGGGATCGCCTTTGCCCGGCTGGGAGGCTGGCTCGACGATGTGCCCGCCGCAGAGCGAAACGAGATCATGGAGCAGGCGGTGCTGGCGATGGAAGAGGCCCAGGGCCTGAACCAGCCGCTGCTCTTGCGCAGCGTACGATGGTTGGACCGCGCCCTGACCCTGCGCTGGGGACCCGCTACCCGCCTACCGCAGATCCAGTTCCGCGGTCAGCCCTCCCGCGACGTGCGTCATATGGTGCTCGATACCTTGCCGCGCACGTTGCTATTGTTCGGCCTGGCCAACATGCTGTTGTTCCTCACGAGCATAGCGCTGGGCCTGAGCATGACTCGACGCTATGGCGGGTGGGCCGATCGCTTTGTCGCGGCCCTCACGCCCCTATCCTCGGCGCCGCCCTGGGTGTATGGTATCCTGCTCACGGTGGTGGCCCTGCGTATTCCGGGGCTCAACTTTGTCACCGCGCGCTTCTCCGGTTGGCCCGACACCTTTAGCTGGACCTATGTACGTATGGTCCTGCAGTACATGCTCGTGCCCGCCCTGGCCATCTTTCTCAGCAAACTCTTTCAGAGCATCTATGTCTGGCGCACGTTCTTTCTCCTGTACCGCAACGAGGACTATACCGAGATGGCCAAGGCCAAGGGGCTATCGGATCGTGACATCGAGCGACGGTATATCCTGCGCCCGGCCCTGCCCTCGGTATTGACGCACTTTGCCCTGCTGCTGACAGCCCTGTGGCAAGAGGTGATCATCCTCGAGTACTTTTTCAACGTGGATGGCATCGGCCGGCTCTTTGTGATGGCGTTACGGCGACTCGATATCCCGGCGGTGCTGGCCATCGTAGTCGTCTTTGCCTATCTGCTGGCCATCACGGTGTTCATGCTTGACATTGTCCATGTGCTGGTCGATCCGAGGGTGCGCGTGGGCGGCGAGGCCACCCTGCGCGACAGCGCAGCACCGGGTCGACGCGCCCGCAAACCACGCGCCGGCGCGCGTCAACGGGCCGAGTCGCTGGTAGCACGCTTAGCGCGCCTCGAGCTTGGATCGAGGGCCGTGAGTTACCTGCGAGAGACGCCGCAGAGGCTCGGGGCATCCTGGTACCAGCTCAAGCGCCGCCTCGTCGAGATATGGCAAGAGTTGCGCGCCTATCCCGCGGCGATCGTGGGTCTGATCGTGATCGTGTTCTTTGCCATGGTCGCCGTCTATGCCGTGATTGCCATCCCCTACGACGAGGCGGTGGCGCTGTGGCGTGGCGACCGGGAGACCTGGTACCGCCATCCGCAGAATGCGGCACCCGCGTGGCTGGACCTGTTCACACGTGACGCCCTCCCCCGCACGATGGTGCTGGACAGCCGCGACGGGCTCGTGTCTCGTGAGACGCGGGAGGTATCCGACGGGGTGCGGGACGTCAAGCTCGTGTATGCGCTGGACTATACCTACGATCGGTTTCCCCAGGAGCTGACCCTCTTTTTCTACACACAGGGGACCACCCAGCCGCCCCACGTCTCGATGATGTGGCATACGCCCGATGGTCGCGAGATCCGCCTGGCCGACCTGGGCGTGCGTCATGGTGAAACCTACCGCTTTGCGGGCGACGAGCGTCTCATGCGGCGGCTGCGCCAGGTGCCCCCGCAGCAGGCCCTGTTCGCCGATCCAGACGATGGCGAGAGCCTCTTGCAGGGCCGTTACGAGCTGCATGTCGATGCCCGGCTGTTCAACGAGGGCGCCGAGCTGGAGGGTGAGTTGGTGGTGTTCGGCGAGGTGCACGGGCTGGCAGGCACCGATGGGCGCCGGCGTGATCTGATGGTGGCCGTGCTGTGGGGCACCTTTGTAGCCCTGGCCTTTGGCATCTCGGCCGCTGCCAGCACCACCCTGGTCACCATGCTGCTGGCGGCCACAGGAGCCTGGTTCGGCGGCTGGGTCGACCAACTGATCCAGCGCATCACCGAGGTCAATATGGTGCTGCCGTTCCTGCCCGTCAGCCTGATGATCTTTACCCTCTACTCCAAGAGCATCTGGGCCATCCTGGGCGTCACCGTCCTGCTGAGCATCTTTGGCACGGGCCTCAAGGGCTATCGCACCGCCTTTATGCAGATCAGAGAGGCGCCCTATGTGGAGGCGGCCCAAGCCTATGGCGCCAGCAACCGCCGCATCATCGGCAGCTATCTCATACCGCGGCTCTCGTCGGTGTTGGTACCCCAGTTCATCACCCTGATCCCGGCCTTTGTGTTTCTGGAGGCGGCGCTGGCATTTCTGGGTATGAGCGACCCGCGCCTGCCCACCTGGGGCCGCCTGGTGCACTCGGCCTTTGCCAACAACGTCTACCACGGGCCCTATCACCTGGTGCTGGTGCCGGGCGTGATCCTGCTCGTGTTGGGCCTGAGCTTTGCCATGGTGGGCTATGCGCTGGAAAAGATCCTCAATCCGCAGCTTCGTTCCATCTAGGAGAGCCATGCGCAGAGCCGACAGGCAGATCACCGATCGAGCGCAGATCGATGCCATCATTCGTCAGAGCCGCGTCTGCCGTCTCGGCCTGGTGCGCGACGGCGAGCCCTACGTGGTGCCCCTCTGCTTTGGCTATGACGGCGACGCCGTTTACTTGCACATGGCGACGGAGGGCAAAAAGCTCGCTGCCCTGCGGGCCCGCCCGCGCGTCTGCCTCGAGTGGGACGA
>SKRJ01000306.1 GCA_007118555.1 Anaerolineae bacterium
CAACCTGCGGCGAACTCTGTCAAGAGTATAGTCCATCGGCTGGGCGATGACAAGGAGTTACCTCGGCGTTATCGCCTGCGAGCGAGGTGCCCCCCTACCACCAACCGCTCCGGCCAACTCTGCTGGCGAATCCGGCAAACTCGTTCATTTGCCTATTGACAGGCTCAAGAATGGCGGTTATAGTGTAAGTAAATATTTACTTATAGGAGGCGAGGATGACGGGCGATGCAGAGCAGACCCGGGCTCGAATTATGGAGGCAGCGATCGTCGAGTTCACCAAGCATGGCTTTCACGGTGCGCGGGTGGCCCAGATCGCCCGCCGAGCCGAGGTGAACGTGGCGCTGATCTATCGCTATTTCGAGAGCAAGGAGCATCTGTTTGCCACGCTACTCGAGCATGTCACCGAGAGTGTGCAGCCTCAGCGCGACAAGATCCTCTCTGGACAGGCCCTCCCCACGACACGCGAGCAGCTTGGCGCGCTGTTACGTTGGGCCTGGGAGATCATGCAGGACCATCGCGACCTGATCCGGATCATCATGATGGAGTCTCTGCGCGATGAGGAGCGCAGCGGTCTGGCGATCGACCTCCTGCACCAGGCCGTGTTGGAGCGCATACCGTCCGGTATGGACGATCGGCGCGACGGCGAGGCCATTCAGGCTGCCACAGCCCTCTGCTTTTACGGGCTCCTCCCTATCGTGACCTTTCTCATCTACTGGGAGCAATGGGCCGACCGGCTCGGCGTCGAGCCCGAGCGCCTGCGCGACGAGTTCTTTGTGCTGGTCCAAGAGATGTACGCACGGTTCATTCTGGAACAGCTCGATGTTACGAGCGAGCGAAAGGACTAGGCAGGGCGATGATTACACTGACAGACGTAGCCAAGCACTATGAGATGGGCACGGTAAAGGTTGTGGCCCTGAACGGCGTCAGCCTGCATGTGGATCCCGGCGAGTTTGTGGTGGTGTTGGGTCCCTCGGGCAGCGGCAAGTCCACGCTGCTCAACATGATCAGCGCCTTGGACACACCCACCGCGGGCACGGTAATCGTCAATGACCAGGACCTCACGAGCGCATCCCAGGCCGAAAAGTTCACCTTTCGACGCCACACCATCGGTTTCATCTTTCAGACGTTCAACCTGTTCCCCTCGCTGACGGCGCGGGAGAACGTCCAGTTCGCCGTAGACCTGCGTGCCCGCAAGAACGGTGACGGCGTGGCCGAGGGTGTACTGGAGAGCGTCGGGCTCGGTCCGCGCATGGATCACTTTCCCCACGAGCTCTCGGGCGGCGAGCAGCAACGCGTGGCCATCGCCCGCGCCCTTGCGACGGGCAATCCCGTGCTGCTGGCCGACGAGCCGACGGGCGAGTTGGATTTTCGCACGGGCGTACAGATCCTGGGGCTGCTGGAGGCGCAGGCTCACGAGGGCAAGGCCGTGCTCGTGGTCACCCACAACCGGGAGATCTCGCGCATTGCCGACCGCGTGATCGAACTGGGCAGCGGAGAGATCGTCAGCGATGGGCCGCCCTGGGATGGGCGCGCCGAGATCGCCGATCTGCACTGGTAAAGGAGGCACACTATGACAGTGGCCAAGTGGTTTCGTTGGGCCTGGCGCGATCTCCGCGCCCGCTGGTTGCAGGTGGCCGCCATCGCCATCATCATCGCCACGGGCACCGGCATCTATGCCGGGCTGGGCGGCCAGGAGACGTGGCGCATCGAGTCGCATGACATGAGCTATGCAGCGCTGCAGTTCCACGATCTGCGCCTGCAGCTTACTACCGGCAGCTTTGTTGACCAGGATGAGCTCCTGACGGCGATGGACGGCATCGACGGCGTAGCCCGCTGCGATCCCCGTCTGATCATGGATACCCTGATTCGGGCGTCGAGCGGCAGTGATACCATTCTGGTGCCGGGCCAGATCGTGGGAGTCGACGTGAGCCAGGATGGGCCGCATGTGGATCGGATCTACCAGGATGGCGGCCGCTCGTTGGCGCCCGATGATGGCAATGTCGCGATCCTGGAGACCAAGTTTGCCCGTTACTATGACCTGGCGCCGGGCGACATGGTCACCCTGATTGGCCACAGAGATCTCGATATCGTTGGCACGGGCGTGAGCCCGGAGCATTTCATGATCTTTCCCGAAGAGATGGGCGTTGCCATCCGAGGCGAGGCAAACCTGGGCGTTCTGTATGTCCCCCTCTCAACAGCGCAGAGTCTCTACCAGCAAGAGGGCATGGTCAATGAACTGCGCATTCAGCTCGCGCAGGGCGCTGATAAGGATGCCGCTAGGGATGCCATCTCGGAGCGGCTGAGCTCCGCCCTGCCGGACATTGGCTTTCGGATGGACGCCGGCGAGGAGGATCCTGTGCATAGCCTGCTCTACTCTGATGCAGAGGAAGATCAGGAGATGCTCGATCTGATCGCCTACTTTTTCCTGTTTGGCGCCGCGCTGGCGGCCTTTAACCTGGCCGGCCGCCTCGTCGATTCGCAGCGCCGGCAGATCGGCATCGGCATGGCCATGGGGGCGCCGCGCCGATGGATCGCCGCGCGGCCCATGATGGTAGGTCTGCAGATCGCACTGATCGGAACGGCGCTGGGACTCTTGATGGGCCTGGGCTTTTCACGGATGCTGAGCGCGGTGATGCTGGATCACATCCCCATGCCCTACTATGCCGGAACGGCTATCCATTGGTCCAGCTTTGCCCTGGCGGCTCTGCTTGGCATTCTGCTGCCGGTTCTGGCAACGCTGCTCCCCGTCGCGCAGGCGGTGCGCTCTGTTCCTCTGGACGCGTTGCATGGGCACCTGGCTGCCAAGGACAGTGGCCTCAACCGTTGGCTCAAGGGCGTGCGCCTGCCGGGCAGCATCCTGGCGCAGATGCCCTACAAGAACGCGCTGCGATCCCCCAAGCGCACGTTCCTGACGATTATGGCGCTTACGGTGTCAATCGCACTCCTGTTCCTTTTCCTGGGTCTGCTGGACAGTCTGGTCGGCACCATCACACAGACCAATGAGGCTCTGCTATACCGTGGCGCGGAACGGGTCAATGTGAATCTTGAGACATTCTATCCCATTGGCCATGACCGTATACAGGAAATCGCAACGCTAACTGCCGAGGGCGGCTCGCCGCTCTTTCGCGAGGTCGAGCCAAGCCTGCAGTTCGGGGGGCGCATGCGCAACGGAGGCCAGGAGCTCGACACGCTGATCGAGTTCCATCCCGCCGACAGTACGATCTGGGTGCCCGCGCTGCTCGAGGGCGACCTGCAGAGCGCGGTCGATGCGCCTGGCATCCTGATCGCTCGCAAGGCCGCGGATGATTTGGGCGTGACGGTCGGCGACACCCTAGAGCTGGAGCACCCCTTCCGCGAGGGTCCGTTGGCCTTTCGTCCGGTTGTCAGCACGCTGACGGTCGCCGGTATTCACGACAACCCGCTGCGAGCGCTCGGCTATATCCCGCTCGAGCAAGCGGGCATTGCCGGTCTGGAAGGGCTCACCAATATGGTCGTGGTGCTGCCCGAAGAGCAGGTGTCGCAGGCGCAGATCCAGAGCGCTTTGTTCGCCCGGCCGGGCATCGTTGCCGTGCAGCCGGCTGCCGCGATGGCCGAGTTGCTCGACGAGATGTCGTCCTTTATGATCCCCATCATGCGCATGATGCAGGGCGCCGTGCTGGTGATCGCATTCCTGATCGCCTACAACGCGACCAGCATCAACATCGACGATCGCCTGCGCGAGGTAGCCACCATGTTCGCTTATGGCACCCCGCCCCGCACCGTGACGCAGGTCCAGATCGGTGAGAACGCCATTCTGGGCATCTTTGGTACGATTCTCGGCGCTCTGCTGGGTTGGCTCTTGCTTCAGCGTATGCTCGTAGCGCGCATGGAGCTGATGATGGAAGAGATCGGCATACTGATCACGGTCACGCCCCTCTCCATTGTCATGGCGCTCGTGCTGGGCATCGGCGTTGTGGCCCTGACGCCCCTTGTCAGCGCCCGCAGGCTGCGCCACCTGGACATTGCCTCGACGCTACGCGTGATGGAGTAGCCTACCCCCTCCCCAAGCATGCAGCCGGGGCCAATGCCGTCTCCGGCTGCATGCTCCGTTTGCCATCTGTTCCCGTTGGCTGTACACTGTTGTTTGCAGGTGACCTTAAGGCACCTAGCATCCGGTTTGCGTCTGCAGATCGTCGCTTGGATCGCGTTGCGACCGAGACGGCAGGATAGAGTTCGCTGAGGTCCATGTCCTCATACTGCCCTCGTGCGTCGCCGCGCGAGGGGTTTTTCTTTTTGCGAGGGCATGATCGGTGGCCGACCTGATTCGCGTAGACAACCTGCACCTGACCTACAACCCCAATGA
>SKRJ01000424.1 GCA_007118555.1 Anaerolineae bacterium
AAGAGACGAGGCAAGAGGCTCCCCCCTGGTAATGAGTGTTCATCCAACGTGTAGGCGTCCGTATCGAGTGCGTCCGCATCTGATGCGGACACCATAGAGTGTACCCAACCCAGGGGTTGGGTCAAACGGTGAGCACGACCCGACTCGGATGTAGGCCGCGGTGCGATGCGCTACTTGAGGCGACGGGCAATCAGCGAGATGCCCAGCATGGTGCCGGCCACCAGCGCAACCAGCGTATGGAACATCCGCCGGGCGCGCGTCAGATCCTCCAACCGCGGTTCCCGTTCGCCCGCGCCCACTACCACGTCATGATCATCCGCGAGTTCGATACCCAGAGCGCCTGCCAGGGCGCTGCGTGGCGCGAGATGAGGTGCGCCAATGGCGTGCAGGCCATCGCGTCGCAGAATGCGCCAGGCACGTACGGTATTCTCCCTCTGGATAAAGGACGCATCTACAAAGTACGCCCCGGTGATCTGCGAAGGGATCAAGCGTATCCAATGGATGAATTCAGTGGCTCTGGGACCAAAAGGACCGTGCATACAGACCGCCGTGCGATAGAACAGGGCGCCCGGCAAGCCAAGAATCAGGTAGTAGAACAGAGGCGCGACCAGATCATCTGTTGCACGATCGCCCAGGGCCGCTATGGCGCCACTCACCAGCTCGGCCTCGCTCATATGGGAGGTGTCGCGCAACAGGAGAAGCGCGCCCGCATGACGCGCACCCTGCAGGTCGCCCTGCTCGAGCCGCCGGGCAAAGATCGTCATATGCCTGCGCATTGTGTTCAGGCCAAGGGTGGTGCTCAACAGAGCGGCCTCGATCCACACTCCTACGTTCGCTGGCAGCTTGCGGGGGGCTTGTGCAAACATCAGGCCCACGATCGATACGGCCGAGGGCGACCAGTCCTCGGGCAGTTGCTCAAGATTCCTGTTCAGGAGCAGCGATAGTACGCCGGTGATCCCACGTCGATAGATCTCTTTCATGGATTGGCTCCTCTTGTCGTGATAAACGCGACGCCGCGTTGCATGGTGTCGCCTTCTGCTAGAACTCGATGCCGCGTTGGGCAGCGAGGCCTGTGTCATAGGGGTGTTTGATTGCACACATCTCAGTAACCAGATCGGACAGAGCCATCAGCTCGTCTACCGCGTCACGACCCGTGATCACCAGATGCATCTCGGGCGGGCGATGGTCCCGCAGCCAGGCCACAACCTCGCCGGCATCGAGCCAGCCATAGCGCAGCGGATAGGTGAACTCGTCGAGCACGATCAAATCGTGGTTGCCGCTGAGAATCTCGGTCTGGGCCAACGTCCATCCCTCTTGCGCCCTGGCACGGTCGTGCTCCAGATTCTCGGACTGCCATGTGAATCCCGCGCCCAGTGCATGCCAGGCAATGCCCATCCGCTCGGCGGCCCGGGTTTCGCCCCAGCGGCCCCGTTCGCTTTTGATGAACTGAATCACGCAACAACGCAGCCCATGGCCCCAGGCTCGCATCACCAGCCCCAGGGCCGCCGTCGTCTTGCCTTTGCCGTTTCCCGTATATAGGATGACCAGGCCGCGGCGGCTTGGCGTGTCTGCGTCAGGCATCTGGGCCCTCGATTGTGCACAGTGGACTTGTATCCATGGTACCCACGCAGGGGCGTTGCGTCAATGGTCACTGTAAGCATTGTCTGCTGGTTGCCCCTGACGTCACGGCCACGAGGCGTGCGATAGCTCTCGCCACCGCCGACGAGCCACACGGTTGACAGTGGTCTGGCGATTGGCTATCATTTTGCTGCCGAGCTCTTGTTGCGCCACGAACCGGAGGTATAGGCCATGACGGTCAAGAGTTGCATCTGCCCCTACTGCGAGACCCTGGTGCCCGAGGACACCACGATCTGTCCCGGCTGCCAGGAGGATGTAGCGGGGCTGCTCAAGCTGGCCTATCCCCATGTGACCTACTATGACGAGGCCCTGGAGCTGGCCGAGCAGGGAGAGCTGGCGCGGGCGCGTGACTCGGCGTACCTGAGCCTTCGCTTGCGTCCTACCTATCGGCCCTCGCTCATGTTGATGGCGCGCCTCAATGCCAGGGAGGGACATTGGGAAACGGCCCGTCAGTACGCTGACATGGCAAAAGAGCTCGAGCCCGATGATCCCGAGCTCGATGAACTGCGGGCCGAGATCGACGAGGGCGAAAAACAACAAGAGGCGGCCCGTCACAGCGAGATGATGGATGATGTGACCGCACGGCGCAAGGCCGCCGAGCGCTTTTTGGCGCTGCACCAGCGCGAACTGGCGCAGGCGGCCCTCTATGGCGCCATCCTGGGCGGCGTTCTGGTAGAGACGGCGCGCTGGCTGATCCAGAGCTGGATGCAGCGCAAGAGCTGACGCCGTCTCGGGCGACTCGGCAAACTACACGATCCTGCCTCCGTGAGCGGTCACGGGCCGCCAGACCCAGCTCAACGCACTCGCTCCAGGACAAAGTGCAGCAGGTGGGCCGGCGCGCTCGTGGGATAGGGGTCCTCCTCATAGGCCACGACCCGAAAGTTTGCGTACAGCTCCTCGATATCCTGGCGCGTGAACCGGTTCTTTTCGCGCTCGGAGCGTGTGCTGAACACCGAGAGATAGGCGAGCGCCTCCGGCTTGAGCACCCGCAGAACGCTGGCAAAGTACAGCCCGCGGTTCTCGGGCAGGATGTGGTGGAACAGGCCCCGGTCCAGCATCGCGTCAAACATTTCTGCCTCAAAGGGCAGGTCGAGGGCGTCTCCCACGTGGAACTCGACGTGATCCGACAAGCCTCGCTTCTCGGCCTCCGCCCGTGCTTTTTCGATGGCCGTCTCTGACGAGTCGATGCCCCAGACGTAAAAGCCCCTCTCGGCGGCCTTGAGCGAGAGCCAACCGTCGCCGCAGCCAATGTCCAGGATCCTGGCGTCCGGCATCTCCTCGCTCAGCATGTCGAGAAAGCGATCCACCATCGGCTCAGGGGGATGCTGCGTCCAGGGCGTCTCCTCATTCTGATAGCGCTCCTCAAAGCGCATGGAAATATCGCGTTGTCTGTTGGTCATCTTGATCTCCGATCATGATACAGTCTCTATGTGTACGCCTGCCAGCAGGCGCGTGTGTCTACCCTCTATTATAGCATACTCCACTGGGGTATGCAGACTGGATTGAGGCGATTCCCTCATCGCGTTAGTCTCGCGCATCGGATTGACCAATGTCGCCCGCTGTGCTAGAATCGCTATATACAGGGAAACGGCTGTGAAGGAGCGAGTAGTCCGGGCAGGAACTGGCAGAGAGCTGCCGAGGGTGTGACGGCGGTAGTTCCCACGGGCGAAATCCACTCTGGAGCTGTACGCCAAGGGCGCAATGCCCCCGAGCGACACCGGTTGGCCTCCGTTAGCGGGCCCGGGCCTCTATGGCCCCCGAGGTCGTTGGTCGCAAGGCCGATGGCAAAGAGAGGTGGTACCACGCAAGCACCTGCGTC
The DNA here is from genome assembly GCA_007118555.1 of Anaerolineae bacterium. Taxonomy (GTDB): domain Bacteria; phylum Chloroflexota; class Anaerolineae; order UBA1429; family UBA1429; genus UBA1429. Next base: position 3,458 of record SKRJ01000424.1, read on the forward strand.
CTTTCAGGATGGGGTGCTTTTTGTGTTTCTCTGCCATTCTGCGTCTAGGAGCCAGAACCATGATCGACCTGAACCTGATTCGAGAAAAACCCGACCTGGTGCGCGAGGCGTTGGCCAAGGTGTCCGGCGATGCGCCCCTGGACGAGATCCTGGCGCTGGATCGGCGCCGCCGCGCGATCCTGGTGGAGGTCGAGAACCTGCGGGCCGAGCGCAACCGCGTCTCGAAAGAGATCCCCCAGGTGCGCGATCCGGAGGAGCGCCAGACCCTCATCGCCGCCATGCGCGAGGTGGGCCAGCGCATCGATGCCCTCGATGCCGAGCTCGGCCCGGTGGAGCGAGAGATGCACGATCTGCAGCTCCATCTGCCCAACATCCCCGACGAGAGCGTGCCCGTGGGCGCCGACGAAAGCGAGAACGTGGTCATCAGTGAGCATGGCACGCGGCCCAGCTATACGTTCGAGCCGCTGCCCCATTGGGATCTGGGGCCCGCCCTCGATATCATCGATTTCGATCGGGGCGTCAAGGTGTCCGGCTCGCGCTTTTACCTGCTCAAGGGCATGGGGGCGCGGCTGCAACGGGCGCTGATCAGCTTCATGCTGGACGTGCACACCCTCCAGCAGCCCTATGTCGAGGTCTATCCGCCCTATCTGGTCCGGCGCGAGTGCCTGGTGGGCACGGCCCAGTTGCCCAAGTTTGCCGAGAACCAGTATGTCGACCAGGAAGACGACCTGTGGCTGATCCCCACCGCCGAGGTGCCGGTGACCAATATGTACCGCGAGGAGATCCTCGACGAGGCGGCGCTGCCGATCTATCACACCGCCTACACCGCCTGCTTTCGTCGCGAAAAAATGTCGGCCGGGCGTGACACCCGCGGCATCA
>SKRJ01000297.1 GCA_007118555.1 Anaerolineae bacterium
AGAAACGCTGGATCTCGGTGATGGTACCCTGCATGGCATCCTTCCTGATGGCGATGTATCAACACATGGTAGGCAGGCCATGGGGGCATGTCAAGTCATATACAGATGCAATCGCTCCTGTGCGATCATGTTGCTTGACATAGAGTGCTGTCCTATGTCATGCTATGTGTACATGACCCTATCAAAGCGCGGTTCGCCGCTACCTCTACCCCGGCGAGATTGTAGGAGCAAAGGCCGATGCAGACATATATTCATCCAAGGCGTTACTGGCAACATGCCGACCACGCCGAGGGGCACAATCAGGGCGCGTCGGAGGAGCACCAAACGCATGATGACGATGCGACCCGTGGTGACCATGGTGACCATGAGGCCCATGGTGACCATGGGACGGATGACGAGCATGCCGGAGGCCACGGCCCCACGGGCCCGGAGCATGGCGGCCATCACGCGCCGGGTGAGCACGAGCACCATGGCGGGCATGGCGCCGACCACACAGGCCATGAAGAGATGTTCCGCAAGCGATTCTGGATCTGCCTCGTGCTGTCGATCCCGGTGCTGGTCTACAGCCCCATGCTCCAGGAGTGGTTTGGCTATACAGCGCCTACCTTCCCCGGGAGCGAGTATGTGGGCATGGTTTTCTCTCTGATCATCTTTGCCGTGGGTGGCGTTCCCTTTTTGCAGATGGCGGTCCCCGAGCTACGCAACCGCCAACCGGGCATGATGACCCTGATCAGCCTGGCCATCACCGTGGCCTTTGTCTACAGTATGTTGGCCCAGATCCTCGGCCTGCAAGACCTCTTTTGGGAGCTGGTGACCCTGATCGTCATCATGTTGCTCGGTCACTGGCTCGAGATGCGTTCGGTACGGCGGGCATCGGGTGCCCTGGATGAGTTGGCCGAGCTGATGCCCGATAGAGCGGAAAAGATCGAGGACGATGGCGAGATCGTCTCGGTATCCGTCGAGAGCCTCGAGGAGGATGACCTGGTGTTGGTGCGACCCGGCGCCAGTGTCCCGGCCGATGGCGTCGTGGCCGAAGGTCGCTCCAGCGTGAACGAAGCCATGATCACCGGCGAGTCGCAGCCGGTGGAAAAGGAGCCCGACGACGAGGTGATTGGCGGCACCATCAACGGCGACGGCAGTCTGCGGGTGCGGGTCACCGCCACCGGAGAAGAGACCGCCCTCGCAGGCATCATGCGCCTCGTCGAAGAGGCCCAGAGCAGCAAGTCCGATACTCAGGTCCTGGCCGATCGCGCGGCCGGTTGGCTCTTTTATGTCGCGCTGGCCGTGGCCTTGATCACGTTGGCCGCCTGGAGCGCCATCGTGGGCCTGGAACTGGTCGTCCTGCAGCGCGTGGTCACGGTCCTGGTCATCTCGTGTCCCCATGCACTGGGCCTGGCCATCCCACTGGTGGTCGCCATCGTCACCGAGCTGGGCGCGCGCAACGGCATTCTCGTACGCGACCGGCTGGCCCTCGAATCGGCGCGCGAGATCGACGTGGTCGTGTTCGACAAGACCGGCACCCTCACCGAGGGCGTGCATCAGGTCGTGGATATGGCCACCGTCGACGGCTGGGCGCGAGAGCGGGCCCTGGCCTGGGCAGCGGCCGTCGAGAGCGACTCGGAGCACATGATCGCGCGGGCCGTCCGTGAGGCTGCCAGCGCCGAGGAGCTGGATCTGCCGGACGCACGTAACTTTGAGGCCCTCAAGGGACGCGGCGTACAGGCCGATGTTGATGGGCAGACGGTTTATGTAGGAGGCCCCAACCTGCTGGACATGCTCTCGGTTACGCCGGATGAGAGCCTGGAGAGGTTTGGCCAGGAGGCGGCGGACAGGGCCCAGTCGGTGGTCTATCTGGTGGCCGATGAACAGGTGGTGGCATCGCTGGCCATCGCCGATGCCATTCGGCCCGAGAGCCACGACGCCGTGCGGCTCTTGAGGGAGCGGGGCATTGAGGTGGCCATGCTCACCGGCGATAGCCAGGCCGTGGCCGACGCCGTGGCCCGTGAGCTGGAGATCGACACCGTCTTTGCCGAGGTGCTGCCCGAGCACAAGGCCGACAAGATTGTCGAATTGCAGGAAGCGGGCAAGCGGGTGGCCATGGTGGGCGATGGCGTCAATGATGCGCCGGCCCTCGTGCGCGCCGACGTCGGTATCGCCATCGGCAGTGGCACCGATGTAGCCGTCGAGTCGGCCGGGCTGATCCTGGTCCAGAACAACCCCCTGGACGTAGCCAAGATATTCAACCTGAGCCGCGCCGGCTATCGCAAGATGATCCAGAACCTCTGGTGGGCGGCGGGCTACAACATCGTGGCGCTGCCCCTGGCAGCGGGGATCCTGGCGCCCTGGGGGATCGTACTGACGCCTGCCGTGGGCGCCCTGCTCATGTCGGCCAGCACCATCATTGTCGCCATCAATGCCCAGTTCCTGCGGGGCGCCGAGCTATGAGCCCTTTGCGAGCCTGCTTGCAACAGGAACGAATCTGACGTACTCTCCTGTCCAGGGAACCCGGGCGGTTGCTGCGACGTCCTAAAGACAGAACCGCCCTACCCGTTCCCGCAGGAGGAGAGTGAGATGAAACGACGCACTGTAATCGCCCTGGTGCTGCTGGTGGCCTCGCTGTTGCTGACCGCTTGCTCGGCTGCGCCGGCCCGGCACGCGGCAGAGATGATCGCCCGAGAGGCTGTATACGATTCGGCCCCCATGTACGAGGCCGAGATGGACAAGGCCTTTGCGCCAGAGGCCCCCCGAAATGCCGTCGGCAGCGGCATGGCTGCCTATGCCCAGGTCTCGGATCGCATGATCATTCGGCGCACCAGCATGGCTGTGCTGGTCGAGGACACCGACGCCATGTTGGAGCGACTGCAGGGGATCGTGAGCGAGCATGGCGGCTATGTGTCCGAGCTGAACCGCTGGCTGTCCAACGAGCAGGCCTTTGCCACAGTAACACTGCGCATCCCCGTCGAGAATCTGGAGGCGGCCCTGGGCAGCGTACGCGAGGGGACCATCCGCGTGGATAACGAGACCTCCAGCGGCGAGGACGTCACCGAAGAGTATGTGGACCTGAGCGCCCGGCTGCGCAACCTGGAGGCGACCGAGACCGAGCTGCTGGCCCTGCTCACCGAGGTACGCCAGAACCGCGGCCGCGCCGAGGACATCCTGGCCATTCACAACCGCATCACCGAGATCCGCGGTCAGATCGAGTCGCTCAAGGGCCGCGTCCAGTATCTGGAGCGCATGACGGCGCTGGCCACGGTGCGCATCGAGATTCGCCCTCGCGCCCAGACCGGCACCATCGTCCAGACGGCCGCGTGGAACCCGCTGGTCACCGCGGGGAACGCGATGCGCGCCCTCGTGCAGGTTTCTCAGATGCTGGTGGACCTGGGGATCTGGGTCGTGGTCTTTGCGCTCCTCCTCGTGCCGCCCGCCATCGTGCTCTGGATCATCGTGCGAACCGCACGCCGACGGCGTCGCTCCGCCGCCTAGCCGCTGGCGCAACGAACTCTAGTCCGGCCCCCGGCGCACTTGCAGGGGCCGGATTTGCCTACTCTGGGCAGATGCGGCGTAGCACGTGCTCCAACTCACTCAAGATCATGGCCGTGGCGCCCCAGATGACGACCTCGCCGTAGCGGTAAAAGGGCACCCGCGCGACCCGATCGGCGAGCTGCCGCTGCTCCACCCCCTTGGCGCTGGGATCCAGCAGCACCCCCAGCGGCAACTCGACCAGCTCGGCCACTTCATCCGCCTGCAGCACAAACAGGGGCCGTCGAGCCGTGTACGATACATACGGCTGGACCACATACCCGCTGGCAGGCACCTCGATGGGTGTCAGCCGTCCCAGCCGGATCATCCCATCGGGATCTATCCCGATCTCCTCATGGGCCTCACGCAGCGCCGTCTCCCACAGCGACGCGTCGCCCGGATCGCGCGTGCCGCCCGGCAACGAGACCTGCCCGCCATGATAGCGCAGATGCGGCGAGCGACGTGTCATGGCCAAGAGCAGTTCGCCATCGCCCTCGTACAGCAGCGCCAGCACGGCACCCTGACGCGGCTCGGCGAGTTCGTGCAGCAGATTGCGCATGGGCGGCGGCGTCACCAACATAAGACGGTGGGCCCCGTCTCCGCCCAACGGCTCGGCCAGCGCCTGGCGCAGGGGTTCGACGAGGTCGAGCGTGAGCGACGGACGAGTCATGCAGTTCCTCCAAGCGCAACCAAACGGAAAACCGGCGCCTTGTCAGACAGGCCGGTTGTGTGGTAACATCCCCCTGTTTTGCACACTATAAAGGGAGAGACGCGATGCGCAAGCCGATTATGGCCGGAAACTGGAA
>SKRJ01000216.1 GCA_007118555.1 Anaerolineae bacterium
GGGGCTGTTCCGGGTGGGGCTGGATTTCGAGGGCAACACCGCCGGCCGGATGTATCCCTTCCGCTGGCAGTTGGGCATGGACGATGAGCTCACCGTGATCGACACGGTCATTGGCCCGCAAAAGTACCTCATGCCCGGCCAATCGGTAACTGTGTGGGGCGGGCTACGCATCGAGGACGAGCCCGTGGTGACCGACCCCTACTATTGGCTGGGCCTGATCCACGAGCAGGTCTGGATCGTACAGGACCGGGTCGAGCCCACGCAGATTGCGATCGGCTTTTAGGCGGCGCGCCCATGGATCTGGGCATCGTGATCGTCAGCTACAACACCTGCCAGCTCACCCTGGATTGCCTGGCGTCGGTGTATGCGGCGCTGGCCCGCGAGCCGCTGGCGGCCCGGGTGTGCGTCGTGGACAATGCCTCTGCCGATGACAGCGCTGCCCAGATCGAGGCGCGCTATCCGCAGGTAGAGCTGGTCCGCAGCGCAGAGAACCGCGGATTTGCGGGTGGCACCAATCTGGGGCTGGCGCGGCTCCTGGACGGGGCGCCCGCCCCGCGCCACCTCCTGCTGCTCAACCCCGACACCCTGGTGCAGCCCCAGGCGCTCTCGCGCATGGTGGCCTTTCTGGACCAGCGCCCCGATGTCGGCGCGGTCGGCGCCCAACTGGCCTATGGCGACGGCAGCTTTCAGCATGGCGCATTTCGCTTTCCCTCCCTGTGGATGGCGCTACTGGACTTTATGCCCATCAATCACCGCCTCACCAACTCGCGCCTCAACGGCCGCTATCCGCGGCGCCTGTACGACGCCGGAGAGCCCTTTGCCATCGACCATCCCCTGGGGGCGGCGTTGATGATGCGTCGCGAGACCCTGGAGCAGGTGGGGATGCTGGACGAGGGCTATTTCATGTACTGCGAAGAGATCGACTGGTGCATCCGCGCCAAACGCCTGGGCTGGGGGATCCATTGCGTGCCTCGGGCCCGTATCACGCACCTGGAGGGCCAGAGCACGCGCCAGTTCCGCGAGCGCATGTTCATTGCCCTGTGGCGTAGCCGGTTCCGCCTCTTTCGCAAGCACTATTCGGCAGCCTATCAGGCGCTGGTGCGGGGGATCGTGCGCGCGGGCCTGGCCCGAGAGAGCCGCAGAGTGCGCCGGGCGTTGGGCCGCGGCGAGTTGGCGTACGAGGCCGCCCGGCGGCAGCTCGAGGCCTATCGCACCGTGAGGGAGATGTAGCATGGCGCGGATTACCGTGGGCGTGCTGGCCGGGAACAACGAGGATATCATCGGCGCATGCTTGGAGAGCGCGGCCTGGGCCGACGAGCTGCTGGTGATCCTGGACGACCGCAGCAGCGACCGCACCGCCGAGATCGCGCGCGGTCTTGGGGCGCGGGTGGTGCCCCATCGCTTTCGCGACTTTGCCCGGCAGCGCAACTTTGGCCTGGAGCAGGCCCGCACCGAGTGGCTCTTTTACCTGGACTCGGACGAGCGCACCACGCCGGCCCTGGGCGACGAGATTCGCGCCCGGGCGTGCGAGGGGGATTGCGCCGGCTGGTGGGTGCCCCGGCGCAATTACATCTGGGGCCAAGAGACGCGCCATGGCGGCTGGTATCCCGACTATCAGTTGCGGCTGCTGCGGGTGGGGCAGGCCCGCTATGACCCAGAGCGACGCGTCCACGAGGTCGTGTTGCTGGACGGCCCCGAGGGCCATCTTGTCGAGCACCTGCTCCACGAAAACTATACCACGCTGGCCCAGTTCCTCGCCAAGCAGCGGCAGTACGTGGACTTGGAGGCGCGCATCCGCCTGCAAGACGGCGTGCAACCCCGCCCGCGACATCTGCTCACGCAACCCCTCAGAGAGTTCTGGCGGCGCTATGTACGGCTCGAGGGCTACCGCGACGGGTGGCATGGCCTCAAGCTGTGCGGCCTGGTAGCCTACTACTATGGCTTTGCGGTGACGCTGCGGCTGATGCGGCTCAGGCGGGCCGAGAGCTAGACGCGTCTTGGCAACCCAAAAGCGGGGTGGGAATCGATCCCACCCCGCTTGTCTGTAGCAACAACTAGACCAACTCGGGCAGCAGCAGGCCGTAACCCTCACCGCTCCGGCGATAGACGACGCTGTAATTGTTGGTGTTTACATTGTAAAAGATAAAAAAGTCATGGCCCAGGAGCTCCATCTGCTCGATGGCCTCCTCGACGTCCATGGGGCGGGTGTAAAACTCCTTGACGCGCACCACCTGCTCCGAGACCTCATCCTCGGGCTCAAACTCTTCGATGGCGGTCTCCATTTCGCTCTCAGCCTGGCGCTGTTGCTGCTGCTGTGAGGCCCAGTGCTTGCCCTTGTAACGCTTGATCTGGCGCTCTACCTTGTCCAAGGCCACATCGACAGAGGAGCGCATGTCGCCGGACCTCTCCTCGGCGCGTACAATGAGTCCCCGGTTTCCACGTAGCGTGATCTGGGCCACCTGGCTCTCCTCCGCAGAGCGGGTCTTTTGGGCGATCAGGTCCACCTCAGCTTCACGGATGTCCGGCAAAAAGCGATCCAGCTTGTTCACCTTGCGCTCAACATAATCGCGCAGGCCATCTCCGAACTCGACTCCTCGGGATTTGATGATGACTTCCATGTCTGCGTCTCCTATCTGTACTGTGGTCACGAGTTTGGGACACGGGTTAGACTCATGGCCGAATCAACAGAGGTATCCGATTCTTGAGCCCCTCTGTTAACATGATGGTAACACCATGAGCGGATGCTGTCAATGCGACCAACGGCTGATGAGGTGTGTCAACTCATATAATAATCGTATCGAAGACAGAAGGTTCACTTGATAATTATGCCAGAGTGAGGGCCGGCAAGGCTCGACTCGGTTTGCGTCGTCCTCTTGCGATGCGCTATAATGTGGGCGTTGGTGTTTCTCTATGCACGAGAAGGAGCAAATTATGAGTACCAAGATCTCGATTCAGTATTGCACAGCTTGAGGCTACCTTCCCCGAGCCGCCAGTCTGGCGCAGCTCATTCTCGACAAGTTCAGGAATCAGGTGTCCGAGCTTGCGCTCCTGCCTTCCGGCGGAGGCGCATTCGAAATCAAGGTGAACGGCGAGCAGGTCTACTCCAAACTCGAGACAGGGCGGTTTCCCAGCGAGACAGCCGTGGTTGAGGACATTGGCAAAAAGCTCTAGGCCGATTTGAGCGCAAAGGGGGGCTCACCAGGAGCCCCCTTTGTGTTTCTGGCGGCTACTGTCTGATATTGAGATTCTGTAGGCTGCTCTGCGATCCTCTATGTAGGAGAAAGCTATGGAACGCGAGATTCGCTTTGTGGTAATCGGACTGGGCAACATCGGACGCAATCTGTTGGATATTCTGGATCAGCGACAAGAGGCCATTGCCCGCGACTATGGCGTGCGCTTTTCGCTGGTGGGCGCCGCCGACTCGTCGGGTGCCGCGCTGGACGATGCCGGCCTCACGTTGCGGCAGGTGGTCCAACTCAAGCTGGGCGGAAGCGGCGCCGCCGATTATCCGCAGGCCGGATGCCGAGGCATGAGCGCCCTGGAGATGGTCCGCAAGGCCGAGGTGGACATTGTCGTGGATGCCTCCCCCACCAACCTGGAGGATGGCGAGCCGGGCATGAGCTGCGTGCGCGAGGCTCTGGCCCAGGGGCGGCACGTGGTCATGGCCAACAAGGGGCCTCTGGTGCTGGCCTTTGGCGAGCTCACCGGGGCGGCCGAGGAGGCGGGCGTCGGGCTATCCTACAGCGGCACCGTGGCCGGGGGCCTGCCCACGGTCAACATCGGCGTGCGCGATCTGGCGGGCAGCGGGGTGACGCGGGTCGAGGGCATTTTCAACGGCACCACCAACTATATCCTCACCCGCATGGCCAGCGAGCAGATGAGCTATGACGAGGCGCTCAAGGGCGCACAGGAGGGCGGCATCGCCGAGGCAGACCCGACCCTGGATGTGGACGGCTGGGACGCCGCCAACAAGCTGGTGATCATCGCCAACAGCGTCCTGCGCCGGCCTACGACCCTGGACGATCTCACGGTCAAGGGCATTCGCGACGTCACCCTGGAGCAACTGCAAGAGGCACAGGCCCAGGGCCGCGTGATCAAGCCCCTGGCGATCGCCGAGCGGGAGGGCGACGACTATCGCTTTTCCGTGGGGCCGGTGGCCCTCGACCAGCAGCATCCCATGGCGCGCACGGGGATGTGGGACATGGGTGTGGTCTATCACACCGACACAATGGGGCGCATCAGCGCTGTCATCACAGCCGAGGGGCCGGTGGCCACGTCGGCGGCGGTGTTGCGCGACATGCTCAACC
>SKRJ01000416.1 GCA_007118555.1 Anaerolineae bacterium
ATGGTTCTTGTCACGCTCCACCATGCGGATGGCGCGCTCCAGGAACGCGGTACGCCACACCGGATCGTTGCTGGGCTTGGACCACACGCCATGGGTCTCCAAGTTGGCCTCGTCGATGACGTACAGGCCGTACTCGTCGCACAGATCTAGCCAGTAGGGGTCGTTGGGATAGTGGGAGGTGCGCACGGCGTTGAGATTGTGCTGCTTCATAAGCTGGATGTCGGCCAGCATCGCCTCGCGGGTCACCATCTTGCCGCCGTCGGGGTCGTGGTCATGGCGGTTGACGCCCAGCAGCAGCACCGGCACGCCGTTGATGAACAGCTTGCCCTCGCGGAGCTCGACCTGCCGAAAGCCGACGCGGCAGCTCTGGGCCTCGATCAGTTCGCCGTCGGCGTCCTGCAGGGTGAGCACCAGCGTATAGAGATGGGGCGTCTCGGCCGTCCACCGCAGGGGGCTCGCGACCACCCGCTCGAACTCGTACATCTGCTCCTCGCCCGCGGCGATGGTCTCTCCCTCCACGATGGGCTCATCCAGGATGACCTGGCCATCGGCATGATACAGGGCGGCGCGTAGCGTTAGATCGGCGGACGCATCGCCGGCGTTCTCGATCCGAGCGCGCACCTGCAGGGCGCCGTCGCGATAGTCGGTGCTCAGGGGCGCGTACACGGCGAAATCGCGCACATGCTGCTGGGGGGTGGCGCAGAGATAGACGTCGCGATAGATGCCCGCCAGCCGCCAGTGATCCTGATCCTCGAGGTAAGTGCCATCGGACCAGCGCAGCACGCGGGCCGCCAGCAGATTCTCGCCCGGCTGCAGATAGGGCGTGAGATCGAACTCGGCGGGCAGGCGGCTGTCCTGGCTATAGCCCACGAACTGGCCGTTGAGCCACAGGTAGAACGCCGATTCCACGCCGCCGAACACCACGGCCACCCGCCGGCCGTCCCAAGTCTCGGGCAGGGTGAACGTCACCCGGTAGCTGCCCACCTCGTTGGTGTCATGGGGCACCCGGGGCATCTCGTCGGGCGGAAAGGGGTACTGGACATTGACATACTGGGGATAGCCATAGCCCTCCATCTGCCAGTTGGCGGGCACCGGAATCGTGTCCCAGTCCGCGTCCCAGTCGGCCTGCCAAAAGCCCTCGGGCGCCTCGTCGGGGTTGGGTGCCCAGTGGAACTGCCATTCGCCGTTCAGCAGTTGCACCCAGGGCGAGTCCAGCCGTGCGCCTTGCAGCGCCAGCTCGACGCTGGGGTAGGGCACAGACGTGGCATGGGCCGGGGCCCTGTTGATACCGACAATTTCGGGGTTCTCCCAATCGGGCAACTGATCGACAGTCATGGCACTCCTCCAGCGAGTTGTAGCTTGTGGCCGCCTATGACGCGGCCTCTCAGGGCCGCAACGTCCGCGGGCCGCGGCATCTCATTCGTCCGTATCATCCGAGTGTTGTTGCATCGCCTGGGCCTGCTCGGCGCTCAGACGGCGCGCGCCCCGCCCCTGCATCGGGATGGGCTCGTCGCGCGAGGGCATGGGCGGATAGTCAGGCAGGCCGATGCCCTGCACCAGGTCGTCGATGCGGACGGCCTGGCCGTTGGCCATCGACCGGTTGGCGGCCACACCGGTGAGGATCGAGTAGGCCCCGCCGCGCTGATCGGCGGCCCGCAGATAGGGATCGGGCTCGCGCTCGGCCTCGGGCGCGAACAGGTCCTGGAGCAGGGGCATATCGCCGCCGCCATGGCCGCCCTCGGCGGTCCACACGGGCACGCTGTAGGGCGTGCCGAAATGGGGGAACACGCGGATGGTGGTGCCCTCGGTGAGCAACTCGCCGGGGGTTGTGCCGTCACCGCTGATGTACACCGTCTCCTCGCACTTGTGCTCCAGGCGCCCCTTGGAGCCGTTGATGGCGACGATATAGCCCTCCCAGGGCATAAAGGCGTTGAGGGAATAGCTCATGCGCACGCCATCGGCATAGGTGACGGCCACCTGCATGCTGTCCTCGATGTCAATATCACTGCTGAACACGCAGCGATCCCGGTAATAGCCGTCGTGCTCCTCGTTCTCGAGGTAGAGGGCTGTCAGATCGGCGCTGGCGGACATATCCAGGCAAAAGGCGCAGCGCTCGGCCACGGGGCAGTCCAGGCAGCGCTCGCCGCGCCCCTGCAGGCCGTAGCGCTCGGCCTGCTGCGGCGTATAGAACGCCCGCTGGCCCGTGGCGTACACCGTCTCGGGCACGCTAGAGAGCCACCAGTTGATCAGATCGAAATGGTGGGTGGCCTTGTGCACCATCAGGCCGCCCGAGTTGGCCTTGTTGCGGTGCCAGCGCCGGAAATAGTCGGCGCCATGGTGGGTGTCCAGCAGCCAGTGGAAATCGAGCGAGATGATGTCGCCGATCACCCCGGACATGAGCATGTCCTTGATCTGGGTACGGGGCGGCGAGTACCGATAGTTGAAGGTGACGCGGCAGGCGCGGCCGGTGCGTTGCTGTGTATCGATGATGCGCTGGCATTTTGCGGCGTCGGTGGTCATTGGCTTTTCGGTGATCACATCACAGCCCGCTTCCATGGCGCGGCAGATATAGTCGTCGTGGGTGGCATCCATGGTGGTGACGACGACGGTGTCGGGGCGGCACTCGGCCAGCATGCGATCAAAGTCATCGGCGTCATAGGCGGGCACGTCGACGCCGCGCTCGTGCACCCATTCCTGGCGCAGGGCCAGATGCCCCGGGTTGCTATCGCACAGCCCCACCAGTTCGCACGATTCTTGAAAGAGCTCGACGATGGCGGCTGTGTACATCATCGAGCGACTGCCCACGCCCACCTGGGCATACCGTTTCTTCATGGGAACTACCTCTCCGCGGACTGGCGACCATCATTGTAACGATTGTAGCCGCAACGGGGCCGGGGGGCAACCGCTAGCTTGGCCCGTGAAAAAGAACAAGCCCCCCGAACTTTCGGGAGGCTCTTGGGTGAGCGATGGGATTCGAACCCACGATCTTCTGGGCCACAACCAGATGCCTTAACCACTCGGCTACGCCCACCACGCTGTACAGAATTCTACCATAGTCGTGCCCAGGCGCCAACTTGCGCGTGGCGGGGTGCAACAATCGAATACGCCAACAGGTTGACGTGCTCGCACGGCTCGAGTATGATCTGCCCATGCCGAAACGAGATATTGGCGAACCCCGCGTTTCCAGGCCGATCACTGTCACGCAGGTTGTGGGCATGCTGGCCCTGATCCTGATCGTGTTCTTTATCGTGTCCTTTGCCTCCAAGGCCGTCGAGACGTACCGGCTGCGCACGTGGCTGCATGACATGGAGCAAGAGATTGCGTTCATGGAGCGCGAGTACGTCGCGCTGACCCTGGAAAAGCAGCGCCGAGAGGCGGACGCCTGGATCGATCAGGCCCTCAAAGAGGCAGGGCGCGTGCCCCCTGGTGTGATGATGGTGCGCGTGGAGGCACCCGAGGCGGTGCCGACGCCCCAACCCCGCGAGGTAATCCCCGGCCTGACGCCGCGCCTGCCCGAGGCCGGCGAGATCGGGCCCCTGTTCGATAACCCCAACTGGAAGGCCTGGATGGACCTCATCCTCAACCGTGAGTAGGCGCCGGTCGTTGGCGCGTTTTGGGAGATGCCCCTGTGAAAGCGATGGCCGCTGTTCTGGAGCGTTTCGACGCGCCGCTAGCCCTGCGTGAGATCGAGATCCCGCCGCTCGCCAAGGGGCAGGTGCTGGTCGAGGTGGCCGCCGCCGGTGTGTGCGGCTCTGACGTGCACATGTGGCGTGGCCTGGATCCCCGCACGCCGCTGCCGATCATCCTGGGGCATGAGGGCGTGGGGCGCGTGGTGGAGGCGCGAGGCGAGCGCATGGACATTCACGGGCAGGCCGTTGCCCCCGGCGACTTGGTTGTGTGGGAGCGGGGGGTGACCTGCGGCGCCTGCCACGCCTGCGCCGTTCTGGCAGAGCCCTCTCTCTGCGATCGGCGCTGGGCGTACGGCATTCACCGCTCCTCCACAGAGCCGCCCCACCTCAACGGCTGCTATGCCACCCACATCATCCTGGACGCCCGCACCCATCTGATCCCTCTGATGCCGAACGACGATCCCGCCCATTTCGTCGCCGCCTGCTGCTCGGGGGCCACGGCGGCCCACGCGTTGGACCTCACGCCCGTGGCCCTGGGTGATACGGTGGCGATCCTGGGGCCGGGGCCTCTGGGCGCATTTGCGGCCGCCCTGGCGCGGGGCGCCGGCGCCGAGCAAGTGGTGGTCATTGGGGGCACCCGCGAGCGCCTGGCGCTGTGCGCCGAGCTG
>SKRJ01000176.1 GCA_007118555.1 Anaerolineae bacterium
GGGTGGCACGGTGATCGAACGCGACTATCCTGTTTTGGTGCAGGGGCAACACTTTGCCCAGGCCAAGCGTCCGATTGGCGAGGAACTGGTTTCGGTACACATCACTACAGCGCCTGTGAGCGTGGCAGAGAGCACCGGCTATGGCTGGATGGCGCGCACCCTGGCCGATGCAGAGGGCCCGCTCCAGCATCTGAGCATGTTTCTCACCATGCTATTGCCTCTGGTGGGCGCCGTGCTGGCTCTCGCGCTGGTGGGGCAGAGCTGGTGGGGGCCGTCAGGCGTGCCCGAAGCGCTCATCCCCGTCAGCATCCAGATAGCGGCTCTTTCGGTGCCAAGCCTGCTCCTGGCCTGGTTCCATCAGTTTGATTTCTCCTTTGTGCTCCTGGAGCAGTCCTCTGGCGCGCTGATGCCCGGCCTCGGCTTTTGGGTGGCCATGGCAAGCAGCGTGACGGCCGCCGTGTCTCTGTTCAGCCTCAGAAACCAGACCCGACGCGAAATCATCAGCTGGTGGGCCCTGGTCCTGGCCGTGGCCCTTGTGATCTGGCTGTTGGTTCGCTTCCGGCCTTTTCCCTATCTTGAGATCTGGCGCTTTATCAACGACGGCATCCTGGTCACGCTGCGCATCGTATCGACCTCCTTTGGGCTGATGCTGCTGGTCAGCCTGCTGGGCGGGCTGGGGCGTATCTCGAGCAACCGCGTCATCAACTTTGTCGCATCGCTGTATGTCGAGCTCATTCGCGGTATCCCTCTGCTCGTCCAGTTGCTCTTTATCTGGTTTGCCCTGCCCCAGGTGTTTAACGGAGTTGGCGCTGTATTTCTGAGCATCCCCCTGCTGGAGGGCGCCGGGCAGTGGCTGATCGATCTACGGCTCAACGAGTTCACGGCCGCCGTGCTCGGCCTCACCGTCTGCTATGGGGCCTATGGGGCCGAGATCTTTCGGGCGGGCATCTCGTCCATTCACAAAGGGCAGATGGAGGCCGCTCGCTCGCTGGGCATGACCTATTTCCAGGCCATGCGCTTTGTGATCCTGCCACAGGCCGCCCGTGTGATCCTGCCGCCCGTCGGCAACGAGTTTGTGGCTCTGCTCAAGGATTCGTCCCTCGTGTCGGTGCTGGCGGTGTCAGATCTCACGCGGCGCGGGCGCGAGTACATGTCGCGTACCTTTTTGAGCTTTGATACCTGGATCATGGTGGCCCTTTGCTATCTCGTCCTTACCCTGTTTTCATCACGCATGGTCGAGCTGATCGAATCCAAGACCCGGTTCGAGCGCTGACCATCGGGAGTTGCGATATGGCCATACAGACCGATACCGCCCGACCGTCCGGACCCATTATCCAGGTCCGCCATCTATGCAAGACCTACTACCATGGCAAGCTGGTGGCTCTGGATGACGTCTCGTTGGATATTCCGCAAAAGCAGGTGGCCGTGATCATTGGCCCCAGCGGATCGGGCAAGTCCACGCTGCTGCGCTGTCTGAACTACCTCGAGACCCCCGACTCGGGCGATGTGATCATCGATGGCATCTCGCTCTCGGCCTCGGAGCATCTCACCAAAGTGCGGGCCGAGATCGGCATGGTGTTTCAGCAGTTCAATCTCTTTCCTCATCTGACGGTTTTGGACAATGTCGTGATGGCGCAGCGCATCGTGCGCAAGCGCAATCGAACCGAAGCCGAAAGCACGGCCAGGGAGTTGCTCGCCAAGGTGGGCATCTCGGACAAGGGGGATTCCTATCCGGGGCAGCTCTCTGGTGGGCAACAACAGCGCGTGGCCATCGCCAGGGCCCTGGCGATGCAACCCAAGATCATGCTGTTCGATGAGCCCACCTCGGCGCTTGACCCCGAGATGATCAAAGAAGTGCTGGATGTGATGCTGCAGCTCGCGCAGGACGGCATGACGATGGTGGTGGTCTCCCACGAGATGGGCTTTGCGCGCAATGCCGCCGACCGGGTGATCTTTATGGACGAGGGTTCGATCATCGAGGACACCACACCCGACGAGCTCTTTGACGCGCCCAAGCACGATCGCACCCGCGAGTTCCTCGGCAAGATCCTGCACTAGCGCGGTGCGTGATGCGATGCATGACGTCCTATGCGACGCATCGTGACTGCTCGGGTACGCGCCCTGGCTCGGGGATCAGGCCACCCGGGATGCGCCTGGAGAGCGCCCCGGCACCCACAGCACATAGCTGTGGCGCCCATCTCGCATCTGCTGGATGTCAAACTTGCCATGGTGCCCCGACGCCACATGCCGCGTCAGACGCAGCGCGTCATCCAAGTTCGCAGCTCTGCCATGGCCGTTCGTCATATCCTGTCCCTCGGTGATGACAAACTCCAGCCCTCTGTCGGGCGCTCGCCGAGCCATGATCGAGACCTCGCCGTTGGGAGGCGCCAGATCGATGACGGCCTCGAGCAGGCTGGCCAGGGAGCGAATGATGGCCCCCTCATTGACCATGCCACTCAGCAGGCCACCGCAGGTGATGTTCAGCCGTACATTCTTGGGAGCTGCCTGGCGGGCTGCGCTGGCGGCCGCACGCCGCACAATCGGCGCGATGCGCACCGGCTCTCGTGGCAGGCTGTGATCGACATCGCCGGCGCTGGCCCACTCCAGATCCTCGACCAGCTCGGACAGGGTGTGCGCGGTCTCGATCGCGCTGCGTAGGCTGGTACGCTGTACCCTTTGGTCGCCAATCAACCTTGCCGTGCTCAGGTTATCCAGGTGCTCGATCAGCTCTTGGACAGGCGCGCGCAGCTCCGAGGCCAGCCGCGAAAGAGTGCGCGTTCTGACGGCATCCAGGTCGGCGCGTTCACTGGCCCGTGACTGATCGATGCGGCTAAGAATGGCCTCCACCCGCGCCAGGAGCTCCTGCGGGTCGAACGGGTGCGTCATATAGTCGTCGGCCCCATCATGCAGATAGGCCAGCTTGTCTTTGATGCTGCCATTCGCAGTGAGCACCAGAAGAGGGACGCTACCGCCGGTCAGCGAGCGCACACGCCGGCAAAAGGCCTTGCCTTCCATGTCCTGTAGCTTGCTGCCGGCCAGAATCAGGTCCGGCGTGGACGCCAGCAACTGCTTGAGCCCCTCTGATCCGCTCTCTGCCGCCAAAACGGTGTGACTGTTACGAGCCAGCAGCTTTTGCAGGGAGAACAAAAGCTTGGGCTCCTCATCGACAACGAGGATGCTTGGCATCAATACCCTCTCTGCGGCAACTGGTACAAAAGCCGCATGCGCTCAAACACGATCCCTGACGCGGCAAGTATAGCAAACAAGGGGCCTCGAGCAGGTGACATTCCATTAAGCTGGCGTGAGACCCATGTGAATTGTGACTAAATCCATGCCGTTTGCTGGGGCCGTGGCCGGCCCGTTGACAGTAATCTGCGGTGCGCTATAATCGATCCCATCTGTCATGCAGAATCTGGCCCATTGTTGTAACAGAGGCTTGGATCAAAGGTTTATGGCTACAGAGTTTGCAGTCTATATCAGCGCTGCTCCCGAGTTGGACCCCGAGTGTGAGCTCTTGGGGCAACGGCTGGCCAGACTCGTCCAATCCGTGCGCTGGTCGATCAAGCGCACGCCCGCCTCCGGGGAGTACGCCAACCCCGATCTGGAGGCGCTTGCTCAGAGCCAGTTCTATCTCATCCTCCTGGGGAGGGATATCGTAGCGCCGATGGGCGTCGAGTTTCGCGCCGCCCAATCCCACGAGATCCCCGTGTTCGCCTATCGCAGCACGCAATGGGCCTCTACGCCCGCTGCCTCTGTGTTCGCGCACCAATCGGGCCTGGCCTGGCGCGAGTACGCCACGCCGCAACAGTTTGTCCAGGACTTTGAGCGGAGACTCATTCAACGCCTTGTCGAGGGGACGCCCGGCTATGGCCTTTTCGTAGAGGATCTGCAGGAACTGGCGAGGCGCCTGCGGGAGATGGAAAAGCCTGAGGAAGAGGAAACGGCCAGCGAGTCCCGTAGAGGCGCAGGGCGAGGCGGGATCATCCTCCCCTCGGAGCCCGCCTAGACCTTGTGCATCAACCGTAACAGATCCGACCTTTGATTCGTGGGAGGGGTGCTCGTTCTGCCATGCTCTGTCCTACCTGCCGCATCGCTGGCCCCGGAGGCAGTCACTGCCCCCAATGCAAGCAACCTATCCCCGCCCAAGAGAGCTTTGAGGGCCAGGGAGGGCACTATTTGCGCGTGCTCGTCGTCCTCTCGGCCACGCTGTTCGTCGCGGCTACCCTCATCGCCAGCCTGCGCTCGGGACGCTGGCTTCCCCTGGACGATCTGATCCAGCGACA